>BFAU01000044.1 GCA_008975185.1 bacterium MnTg04
GAAGAGTCGGTATTTTTCTCGACCTGGCATGGGTGGCCGAAACTCCCGGCGGCCGATACGGGGCTGGACTGGGATCGGCTGATCGAAGTCGGCGACGTGGTCGATCGGGAACTCGAGCGATTGCGTGACGAGAGTGTCATCGGTTCATCGCTCGCTGCCGAGGTCGATTTGTATTGCGACGAGGAGTTACGGGGCGTTTTGAATCGGCTCAACGGAGAATTGCGTTTCCTGTTGCTGACCTCGGACGCGCGCGTGCATGTACTCAGCAAAGCTCCGGATGGCGCAACCCAGGTAAGCGACGTACTATCGGTCGTTGTGAGTGCGTGCGAACATGACAAGTGTGTGCGATGCTGGCACCGCCGCCCTGAGGTGGGTAGCAACCCGAAACACCCGGAAATTTGTGAACGATGTGTCGGTAATATTTCCGGCTCGCCCGAGGATCGGCAGTACCTATGAGCAATCAGACAGCAGCACGCGAGACCGCAACGCACTGGCTATGGCTGGTGCCGCCGATCGTGATGGCCGATCAGTTGAGCAAATGGCTGATCGCTGAATACCTGGAACTGTTCAGCCGCATCGAATTGCTGTCGTTTTTAGGGATAACGCGCCTGCACAACACCGGTGCGGCATTCAGTTTCCTGGCCGACGCGGGGGGCTGGCAACGCTGGTTTTTCGTGTTGCTGGGAGTCGGCGTTACCGGGATGATCCTGGTCTGGCTTAGAAAGTTGCCCTCGCAAGGCCAGGGAATACTCGCGGCGGGTCTCGCGCTGGTGGCTGCCGGCGCGCTGGGCAACGTGATCGACCGGGTCTGGCATGGCTATGTGCTCGACTTTATCAGTGTGCATTATGGCGACTGGTATTTCCCGGCTTTCAACATTGCCGATATCGCGATAAGCATTGGCGCCGGCTTGCTGATTCTCGATGCAGTGCTCGAGTATAGGCGCAGCAAGACCGGCATGTCTGAATCGAAATGATGCGACCTGGCTCAATATGGAAATTCTGCTAGCAAACCCCAGGGGTTTCTGTGCCGGCGTCGATCGGGCGATCGAGATCGTCGAACAGGCGATCGTCAAGTTCGGTGCGCCGATCTATGTGCGCCACGAGGTCGTGCATAACCGCTTTGTCGTCGACGGGTTGAAGCACATGGGTGCGGTTTTCGTCAAAGAACTCGACGAGGTACCCGATGGCGCGACCGTGATCTTCAGCGCGCATGGCGTATCGCGCGCGGTCCGGGAAGAAGCGGAAAGACGCGGCCTTGCCGTGCTCGACGCGACTTGTCCGCTGGTGACCAAGGTGCACATGGAAGTCATTCGTTATGCGCGCGACGGGCGCGACGTCGTACTGATCGGCCATCGCGGGCATCCGGAGGTCGAAGGGACGATGGGGCAGTTCAGCAAGCTCAGTGATGCGAAAATTTACCTGGTCGAATCACCGGACGATGTGTCCGGGTTGGCAGTAAAAAATCCCGAGAGCCTGGCTTTTGTGACCCAGACCACCTTGTCGGTGGACGATACCGCCGAGATCATCGAAGCGCTGAAAAAGCGGTTCCCGGCCTTGTCCGGACCCCGCAAGGAAGATATTTGTTATGCGACCCAGAACCGGCAGGATGCCGTGAAATCCCTGGTCAGGCAATGCAATGTCATTCTCGTCGTCGGCTCCCCCAACAGCTCGAACTCGAATCGCCTGCGCGAAATTGCGGAAAAAAACGGCAAGACCGGCCACCTGGTCGACGGGCCGGATGATTTGCAGCGCGAATGGTTTTCCGAGAACGACATAGTCGGTGTGACGGCCGGCGCATCGGCCCCGGAACTGCTGGTACGTCAGGTGATCGACCGCCTGATGGAGTGGGGCGGAAAAACGGCGACAGAGCAAAAAGGCAGGGAAGAACACGTCGTATTCACTTTGCCGAAGGTGCTGCGCAACAATTAACAAACAGGATTTTTCGCGGCTGTAGGAGCGGCTTTAGCCGCGAAAAAATGAGCCGCCCGATTTTTTTCCTGTCGTCACCAACAGGTCTGGGTTTCATCCACCGCTGCTTGTGATTCCGCATACCGGACACCGGACTGGGTGACGCTGAACAAGGCACAGTCGTCATCGCTTAGCTGGGGGGATCCAGGTGCAGGTACAGCGCTTACCGTGTAGCCGACAGTCAGTCCGCCGGCGCCAGCAACGATGGCAATGTTGTAGTAAACATTTTCCGACGCGGGGATACCCAGACCTGCCGGCGGCGGATTATTGACGTCTGTCGTGTAGGTGTTGTTCTGCATGTAGAACTTTTCTTGCTCCGCCTGCACGCGCAGAAGCGTGGTTTTAGCTTCCGCGCGCTGCGCCCGGATCACAAAGTCCCGATAGGCGGGGACACCGATGGCAAACAGAATCCCGACAATCAGAATCACCGTCATCAGTTCTATCAGGGTAAATCCTTTTGCCGGTTTCCTCATCATAAATCCTTGTGGCTATTCTGCCCCGTCCTGGTTCCAGAATGTTCGTATGGGGTCATTATCGAATCCCAGGTTGCAAACTTCAAGTCCGACTATACATTCCGGATCCGGTGTACATTCCTTGCCCACACAATTGTTCGGGTCGTCAGGAGACGGGAACAGGAATACCACTTCCGGCGCAATACCGCCGGTTTTGAGTGTCCTGCTCCTGTCATCGATGTCGAGATTGAGATCGCCGTCCTGATCGAGATCGGTAAACGGCGATGCATTGACGGCATTAACCGCATACAGCCGATTTACGCCGGTGCTCAGAGAGCAGGCGCCCGCACCGCCCTGGGGGGAAAATGTCGTGAAGAAAATCTTGTTATCGAAGGTTCTCGATTCAGCAAGCACTTTCTCGCCCAGATTGGCAAGATTGAGTTTCCAGCCACGGGTACTGACCGGCAACATAGCAGCCGGGTCGGCGCTGATATCAATCAGGTTCGGATCACTGTGGGTAATCGGCACCAACGCGTCAAACTCGAACTGAGTCATTTTCCGGAACAGGTCGTAGTCGCGCAATGCGTAAAACCAGTCGGACACGCCGGTTTCCAGCGGATGAGCTCGATAACCCGAGCCAAGGGCTACGCTGAGATAGCGTTGGCCACTGCCCGCGATAATTGCTGTGTCGGGAGCGTAGTAAAAACGCCGCGTATCCGCCAGCGCAACAGGCCCAGGGAGGTCGGCCGCACCGAGTGACGCGAAGACGCCGCCGGCGACCAGGTTATCGGCACTTAGTCCGTTAGAAATATCGAAACGGAAGACACGGCCACCCATGTCGGACGCGTACATACGATCGGCGAAGCCATCGCTATCAATATCCAGCACGCGAACATCGGCGGGAATGGAGTTATCCATTGCGGGCAGAGTCAGCTTCGCGGCCGGGTCGTTACCGGCCCACCACAACAGGTCCCCGCTTATCGCGTCGATCATATAGATGGTGTTACCAAATAAATCCACACTGTAGGTCGTATTGTCCTGGGTAGCATCGTAACCGCCGCCAAAAATCAACACGCGTTTGTCCACGTTCTGGCTGGCGCCGGCTATATTGACTCTTGCCGGTGCCGGCGTCGACCAGGTCTGGCTGAGATGAGGCAAATCGGCAATGCCCTTTACCCACATCAGGATCGGGCTGTTCTTGGCAGTAACGTCCAGCGCGTAATAATTTTTCCCGCCACGGCGTTGACCGAAATAAAGATAGACCCTGTCGCCATCGAGCGGCTCGATAATGCCATTACGATTGACATCAATGATCAGCGAACGCATGTTTCCGTCCATGCCGTAATTCTTGTCTGGTGTCAAGGGATTGTCATACAGCTCTTTGAGGGAGGGGAGCAGTTCCCGCGGAATGAATGACCAAAGTTCAGCGCCGGTAGCCATGTCGATGGCATGCACATAGCTGTCGTTGGTCGCCGTGAAAATCACCGCGTCCTTGATATCGGGCACGGCGGCCGTCCCGCCATAGATGACTAATGCGGGCTTTGCGTGCATCGGGTCACCCATGGCGAAGCGGGTTTCCAGGACATTGCCATCCCCGTCTTCATCAGTTACGTCGATTCCCCGAGCCCAGTCAATCAAATCGGCCTGTGTTGGGTCGCCGGCATTGCCGATATTCAGCAAAGCCGAGGTCAGGCTGTTGTTGCTGACGTCAAAATTATTCCCGCCGCTGGTTAACGGGCTGCCGCCGGCTGCAACCGGGTAACTGCCAGTGTAGGTATATAGATTTCTAACAGATGGGTTAGGCAATTCGAGTGCCGCACCGCCTACCGCGACGTTGCCGCCATCTATTCCTGCCGACCAAAAACTCTGTGCAGAGTCGGCAAAAAAACCGGTAAGCGGATTAATCGCCGGGTTGTCGAGCTTGTCGACGATGACGCCGTTCTTCAAGGCATATTTCTTTAAGTTACCCGGCCAGTGCTGGTTGCCCG
>BFAU01000045.1 GCA_008975185.1 bacterium MnTg04
GGCAAACTCCTTTGCCCGTGCCAGCATTTCCTCCGGCGGATACTGGCGGTAGGTGCTGGGCGGCAGGAAACTGGCATCTTTCATTCGGGGCTCCGGTAATTTGCAGATTCTTGAAAACCAGGTCGGCGGGTATCATCCGTCAATTCGTTCATCCATCAGGTGGTCCTCGTAGTCCGCCTCGTGGATATCATCGTCTTGCAAGGCCAACTTTCGCACTGAAATCCCTGCGCGGTGAACCGATTCCGGGTCGCCGCTGATCAACGGATGCCAGGGCTCCAGCGTACCGCCTTCGGACAATCGTCTGTACGCGCAGGTAACGGGCAACCATTTGAACTGTTGCACGCCGTGCGGCGTCAGCACCAGGCAATCGGGAACTTTGGTTTTGCGATTCGCATAGTCGGTGCAACGGCAGCTGCCGATATCGAGCAAACGGCACGCGATATTTGTGTAATGTACGCTACCGTTGTCTTCGTCTTCCAGTTTATGCAGGCAGCAGCGCGCGCAGCCATCGCAAAGCGACTCCCACTCCTCGCGACTCATTGCATCGAGCCGCTTCGTTTCCCAGAACGGTCTATCCGTTCGTTTCATGCCAGGGCTCGCATACACTGCCTTTCAGGCTTGTTATCATCCGCCAAGACACTAGGATAACTCATGCAAAGCGTATTTCTGGACTTCGCGACAATAAGCCGCGGCGATCTTGACGTCGAATCGCTAGACCAGGCCCTGCCGGATCTGCAATATTTTCCAACTACCGAATCCGCGGAACTGCACCAACGAATCAGGAATGCCGAGATTGTCCTGACCAACAAGATCAGGATAGACCGTGAAACAATCGCCGCCGCGCCCGAACTGAAGCTGATTTGCCTGGCGGCGACCGGCACCAACAATGTCGATCTCGAGGCCGCCGCTGAGCGGGGTGTCGCCGTGTGCAACATCGTCGCTTATTGCACAGCTGCCGTCGTCCAGCATGTGTTCGCCCTGATCATGAGTCTCAATCAACATCTTCGCGAATACCAGTCCCTGTTGCGCCAAGGCGCCTGGAAAGGCAGCCCACAGTTTTGCCTGCTGGATTATCCGATCCGCGAGCTTGCCGGAAGCACGCTGGGAATTGTCGGTTATGGCGAGCTAGGCCGGGGCGTCGCGCAAGCCGCGGAGGCATTCGGCATGAAGGTTGTGCTCGCGAAGCGGCCTGGGGATCACCCCGGCGGTGTGCCGGAAACGGCCGCCGGCACGCCGCGTATTCCGCTGGAGCGAATGCTGCCGGATATCGACATACTCAGCCTGCATTGTCCGCTGACGCCGGCAACCGACAAACTGATCGGAGCGCCGGAGCTGAAACTGATGCCGGGACACGCCTTGCTGATCAATACGGCCAGGGGCGCACTGGTGGATGAAGAGGCGCTGCTGCACGCGCTCAGGGAAAACCTGATCGGCGGCGCCGGCATCGATGTGCTCAGCGAAGAACCGCCCGTCAATGGCAACGTACTGCTCGATGCCGATCTGCCAAACCTCATTGTCACACCCCATATCGCCTGGGCCACCCGCGAGGCCCGGCAACGCGCGATCGAGGAAATGGCGGAGAATATCAGCGTCTTTCGCCGCGGCGGCCGCCGGAGCCGGGTAATCTGAACGCTGGTAAACCGACTTCCATCGCGCCGGGCGAGGCCGATTGTTGCTCTTCGATCAGGGCAAATGATATATAAGCATCCTGCCTGCAGAACCGGCAACGAAAACCATGGCCTTCGGGAGAGAAAAGTGGAAAAAGTCTGGTTGAAAAACTATCCGCCCGGCATTTCGGAAGAAATCAATCTCGATACGTTCTCTTCGTTGAAAGACCTGGTCGAAAAGAGTTGCAAGAAATACTCCAGCCAGCCGGCATTTTCCAATATGGGAAGGGAAATGAGTTTTGGCGAACTCGACCAGAAAAGCCGCTACCTGGCCGCCTATCTGCAAAAAGTTGCCGGCCTGGTCAAAGGCGATCGCGTAGCTCTGATGATGCCGAATATTCTGCAGTACCCGATCGGGATCGCCGGCGTACTGCGCGCCGGTCTCGTCGGGGTCAACGTCAACCCGCTATACACTCCGCGCGAACTGAAACACCAACTCAAGGACTCGGGCGCAAAGGCGATCGTGATCGTCGAGAATTTCGCGCATACCCTGGCCGAGGTAATCGAAGATACGAACGTGAAAATCGTGATCACAACCCAGCTCGGCGACCTGCTGGGATTTCCGAAATCGCTACTCGTCAATACGGTCGTAAAAAAGGTCAGGAAAATGGTGCCGGACTGGAATATTCCGGGCTCGGTTACTTTCAAAAAAGCGCTGGCCGATGGCAAATGGCAAACACTCGAGGACGTAGAGGTAAACCATGAGGACATCGCGTTTCTTCAATATACCGGCGGTACGACCGGCGTCTCAAAGGGTGCGATGCTGACCCATCGCAACCTGGTCGCCAATGTCGAGCAGTCAGCCGCCTGGCTGGGCAAAGACAGCATCGGCGACACCGAAATCGTAATCACCGCGTTGCCGCTTTATCACATATTCGCTTTGACGGCGAATTGCCTGCTGTTTCTGAGCATAGGCGGGAAAAATATCCTGATCACCGATCCACGCGATTTCCCCGGTTTCGTCAAGGAACTGAAAAAACATCGCTTCACCTTTATCAGTGGCGTCAATACGCTATTCAACGCGCTGTTGCACACGCCAGGATTCTCGGAGGTCGATTTCGGCGGCCTCCAGGTCACGCTTGGCGGTGGCATGGCGGTCCAGGGGGCGGTCGCCAATCACTGGAAAGAGGTGACCGGCAATACGCTGGTGCAAGCGTACGGCCTGACCGAAACCTCACCCGCCGCCTGCATCAACCCGATCGTCGAAGGTGCCGAGTTCAACGGTTCGATCGGCTTGCCAATTCCATCGACCGAGGCATCGATCGTAGATGACGATGGTAACGAACTGGGACTGGGCGAAATTGGTGAAATTTGCATCAAGGGCCCGCAAGTGATGGCGGGATATTGGCAGCAACCCGAGGAAACGGACAAAGTCATGCTGGACGGGGGCTGGTTCCGGACCGGCGATATGGGGCGCATGGACGAGAAGGGCTTTATTTTTATCGAAGACCGCAAGAAGGACATGATCCTGGTCTCCGGCTTCAATGTTTACCCCAATGAAATAGAGGCCGTTGCCGTCGAACACGAAAAAATACTCGAAGCCGCTGCCATCGGGAAGGCCGACGAAAGATCCGGTGAAGTGGTGCAGTTATTTGTCGTCAAAAAGGACCCTTCGCTGACGGCCGAAGAGGTCATCGAGCACTGCCGCAAGAGCCTGACCGGTTACAAGGTACCAAAGGAAATAATTTTTCGTGATGATCTGCCAAAGACCAACGTCGGCAAAATCCTGCGGCGTGAATTGCGAGAAGACAGTCCCGCTCAATAATCAATAACTTAGTAACCAAACGACCGGCACCAATTTTCCCCCTGAGGGAACCGACTGGCTACTTATATAGCGCCGGGTTTGTCCGTGCCAGTCACAAATCTGGCCAATAGTGCCAAAATACTGATTTGCAAAGCGTTTCTGCCGCCCCTATTAATTTGCTACCATGTATACGAACCGCAGCATACAAAGCCCGTTATCGAATGCCACAGCCGCGGAATTATCGCTTATCGCGCAAATTGTTGATGTACTGGGATTTTTTCAACGGCACGCACTCAATGAGGCGCGGATACATAGAATGATCATCAAAACCAACAACCATTGAATTACCTGTTATGTTGCAACCGAGGAAGCATGAATAAGACCCTACTTACGACAATACTTCTGATCTCATCCACTGTTGCGGTCGCACATGATGCGGTAATTTTGAGAAATAAGGGTGTTGAGTACGCGGCCAACGGCGATTTCCAGTCAGCTCAGAAATATCTGTGCGAAGCAGCAGAACTCGGCTATTACACCGCCCAAGTCGAATGTGGCTACGTTCTTGAATCAAGTCCTGCTCCAGTACAAAACCCGGTCGAAGCATATGTATGGTTCTCAGTGGTGATTGCACGTGAAGGAACAGACACAGCATTCGCTGCGGAACGGAGGGAAGCTATTCGTGCAAAACTCACTGCAAGCGAAATTGTTGAAGCAGAATTACGTGCGGAGGAATTTATCAGCAAGCATGTCAAATAAGCAACATAACCAGCGCATGCAGTTCGCGCCTGCGGCGCCGGACCGGCCTTCGGCCGGCCGCTGATGCAAGTCGTTAGACAGCATAGCCGAATTGGTGCCAATTCATTGTTCGCTTCCGACCCAAAGCCACCGTTTGAAAATTAGCCAAATGGAGTGACGATGCCGTTGCTAGAAGGATCATTTCAGATACCGTCCGGGGAAAGAGTTGATGTTCGCTGGCACGCAAATGGACTTGAGGAGTACCTTGTAGATGGCGAATGTGTTCTTTCGAGCACCAGACAAGGAGCGACTTTTAGTCGC
>BFAU01000046.1 GCA_008975185.1 bacterium MnTg04
CACGAAGGAGCCGATTTCACAACCGACTCCGAGATCAAGGTCGATTTTTTCGAAAATGGCCAGAAAGTCGATGTCGAGGGCACTTCCATCGGTAAAGGATACGCTGGCGTGATCAAGCGGCATCATTTCCAAATGCAGGACGCGACCCACGGTAACTCCCTGGCCCACCGGGCCCCGGGTTCCATCGGTCAGAACCAGACCCCGGGCCGCGTGTTCAAGGGCAAGAAAATGGCCGGGCACATGGGCAACGTGCGGCGCACCTCGCAGAACCTGGAAGTGGTTCGCGTGGATGTGGAGCGCAACCTGCTGCTGGTCAAGGGTGCTGTCCCGGGCAATGCCGGCGGCGATGTGATCATTCGTCCGGCGGTCAAGGGCGGGAAGTAGGGCATGGCTATGAAACTGAAATTGCACAAGGCTGCAGGCGGTTCCGATATCCAGGTGTCCGAAACGGCTTTTGGCAGCAAATTTAATGAAGCGCTGATCCACCAGGTCGTTACGGCCTACATGGCAGGTGCGCGCAGCGGCACCAAGGGACAGAAAAACCGGTCTACGGCGCGCGGCGGCGGCGCCAAGCCCTGGCGTCAGAAAGGCACGGGCCGGGCCCGCGCGGGCACGATCCGCAGCCCGATCTGGGTCGGCGGTGGCCGCACGTTCGCCGCCAAGACACGTGACCACAGCCAGAAGGTCAACCGCAAGATGTATCGCAGCGCGATCCGTTCGATGCTGTCCGAGCTGGTTCGTCAGGATCGGCTGGTCGTTATCGACTCGCTGGAGCTTGCAGCGCCGAAAACGAAACTGCTGGTGCAGAAGCTGAAGGAGTTTGGCCTGGACAATGTCCTGATCGTCATTGAAGCCTTCGATGAAAAGGTGTTCCTGGCCGCGCGTAACCTTCACAACGTCGACGTGCTGGATGCAACGGCGCTGGATCCGGTCAGCCTCGTGCGTTTCGAAAAGGTGCTGATCACCGTTCCGGCGGTCAAAATGATCGAGGAGCGACTGCGATGAGCCGGGAAAGACTGATGACAATCCTGCTCGGGCCGCATGTTTCCGAAAAGACGACCCGGGTGGCGGAAAAGCATAACCAGGTCGCGTTTCGGGTGCGCACCGACGCCGACAAGGCGGAAATTCGCAAGGCGGTCGAACTGCTGTTCGAAGTCAAGGTTGAGAACGTCACCGTGATAAATGTAAAGGGCAAGGCCAAGCGGTTTGGCCAGACCCCGGGCCGCCGGTCGGACTGGAAGAAGGCCTACGTAAAGCTGGCCGAAGGCCACGATATAGATTTTCTGAATCCGGAATAAAGACGGATTCAGGCAAAAGGTTAACGATACAGAGCTAAAGTTATGGCATTGCAAAAAGCAAAACCAACATCAGCCGGACGTCGCTTCGTTGTTCGCGTAAAGAACACCGGGCTGCACAAGGGCGAGCCTCACGGCCCGTTGCTGGCGCCCAAGAGCAAGACGGGCGGGCGCAACAACCAGGGGCGGATTACGGTTCGCCATCAGGGGGGTGGCCACAAGCAGCGCTATCGCATTATCGATTTCAAGCGCGACAAGGATGGTGTGCCCGGCAAGGTCGAGAGGATCGAATACGATCCGAACCGCAGTGCGCACATCGCACTGGTGCTGTACGCCGATGGCGAGCGGCGCTACATCATTGCGGCGAAAGGCATGCAACAAGGCGATCAGATCATGGCTGGCCGCGAGGCGCCGATCAAAACGGGCAACGCCCTGCCGTTGCGCTACATACCGGTCGGCTCGCTGGTGCATTGCGTGGAGCTCAAACTGGGCAAGGGCGCCCAGCTTGCCCGCAGCGCCGGCTCATCGGCACAATTGGTCGCCCGCGAAGGTGCCCACGCAACCCTGCGCCTGCGCTCTGGGGAAATGCGCAAGGTGCTGGCCAATTGCCGGGCGACGATCGGCGAAGTCGGCCATTACGAACACAACCTGTGCAAGCTGGGCAAGGCGGGAGCCAGCCGCTGGCGCGGAGTGCGCCCGACCGTCCGCGGTGTGGCGATGAACCCGGTCGATCACCCACACGGTGGCGGCGAAGGCCGTACCTCTGGTGGTCGCCACCCGGTCTCGCCATGGGGCGTGCCGACCAAGGGTTATAAGACACGCAGTAACAAGCGTACGGACAGCATGATCGTCCGTCGCCGCAAGAAAAAATAAGCAGCTTAATCAGAGGAAGTCACTGTGCCACGCTCAGTCAAAAAAGGTCCTTTTGTGGATGCGCACCTCGCCAAAAAGGTAGAGGCAGCAGTAGCCAGCAACAGCCGCCGGCCGATCAAGACCTGGTCGCGCCGTTCCATGGTGTTGCCTGACATGGTGGGCCTGACGATCGCCGTTCATAACGGACGTCAACACGTGCCGGTGCTGATTTCCGAAAACATGGTCGGCCACAAGCTTGGCGAATTCGCGATGACCCGGACTTTCAGGGGTCACTCGGGCGACAAGAAGACTTAATCGAGGAGTCGGGAGAATGCAGGTAGCAGCAAAATTACGGCATGCGCGGATCTCACCGCAGAAATGCCGCCTGGTAGCCGATGCCGTGCGCGGCCAACCGGTTGCAACAGCGCTGCAGACCTTGGCTTTCATGCCGAAGAAGGCCGCGCGGATCCTGAAAAAGGTGCTGGAATCGGCAATCGCTAATGCCGAGCACAATCACGGCGCCGACATCGATGAATTGCGGATATCGGGCGTGATGGTAGATGAGGCTCCGACCCTCAAGCGTTTCCGGGCGCGGGCAAAGGGCCGTGGCGCGAGAATCATCAAACGCAACAGTCACATCACCGTCCAGGTTGCGGACGAGTAGAGAGAGAAGCCGTAATGGGACAAAAAGTACATCCGATCGGGATTCGACTTGGCATTACCAAGGACTGGTCGTCCACATGGTATGCCGACAGCGCGCATTTCGCGGAGCAGGTCGGCGCTGATCATACGGTCAGGGAATATCTGAAGAAACGTCTGTCGGAAGCATCGGTCAGCCGGATTCAGATCGAACGCCCGGCTAACAAGGTAACGCACATAACCATTCACACCGCTCGTCCCGGCATTGTGATTGGCAAGAAAGGCGAAGACATCGAGAAGCTGCGCAACGATATTGCCAGGTTGCTCGGCCAGAAGATTCAGGATGTAAAAATCAAGATTGCCGAGATTCGCAAGCCGGAGCTGGATGCGAAGCTGGTCGCCGAAGGTATCGCACAGCAACTCGTGCGCCGGGTGATGTTCCGCCGCGCCATGAAGCGTGCGGTGACCAACACGATGCGCTTGGGCGCCCTGGGCATCAAGGTGAAAGTAGCCGGCCGCCTCAACGGCGCGGAAATCGCTCGCAGCGAGTGGTACCGCGAAGGCCGGGTGCCTCTGCACACACTGCGTGCCGATATCGATTATGGCCTGGCCGAAGCCAAAACGACCTACGGAATTATCGGCGTAAAGGTCTGGATTTTCAAAGGCGAGATTTTCGATACCCCTGAAACCGGTAGCGAAGCCGCCGACAACGCCGCTTGATGGCGTCGCTGGTTTGAGGAGCAGCTGAGAAATGTTACAGCCGAAGCGGACCAAATTCCGCAAACAGATGAAAGGGAAGAACCGGGGTCTGGCTCAGCGTGGCAACACGGTCGCTTTTGGTGTGTACGGCCTGAAAGCTATTGGACGAGGCCGGTTGACTGCGCGGCAGATCGAGGCTGCGAGGCGGGCGATGACCCGCCACGTGAAACGCGGCGGCAAGATCTGGATCCGGGTTTTCCCGGATAAGCCGATTACCAAGAAACCGCTGGAGGTTCGCCAGGGCAAGGGCAAGGGTAACGTCGAATACTGGGTAGCCCAGATTCAGCCGGGCCGGGTTTTGTACGAAATGGAAGGGGTGCCGGAAGATGTGGCGCGCGAGGCGTTTCGCCTGGCGGCAGCCAAGCTGCCGATTGCCACGACTTTCGTCACTAGGCAGGTGATGTAATGAAGGCAGGCGAATTTCGCAGCAAGAACGCTGCCGAGTTACAGGAAGAACTGATCAAACTGCGGCGCGAGCAGTTCAACCTGCGCATGCAGCGAGCGTCCGGGCAACTGGCGAAGCCTGATCAGTTCCGCAAGGTTCGCAAGGATATCGCGCGGCTGAAAACCGTGATGGGCGAGCAGCGTCGAGTACCGAGCCAGTCGAAGGATGATTCGTGATGAGTGGGAACAGCACAGAAAAAAGGGGAAAAGTTCAGCGCACGCTAACCGGCAAGGTGGTCAGCGGGGCGATGAACAAGTCAATTACCGTTTCGGTGGAACGGCTGGTCAAGCACCCGATGTATGGCAAGTACATCCGGCGCACGTCCAAGCTGATGGCGCACGATGAAAACAATGAGTGCCATACCGGCGACCTGGTGATTATTGCGGAGTGCCGGCCCTTGTCGAAGAACAAGAGCTGGAGGCTGGAAAGCATCGTGGAGCGGGCCCCCAGCCGTTGAGCGGGGAACCCGGGTTTAACAGGAAAAACTGGAAGCGTACCGATGATACAGATGCAGACAGTACTGACTGCGGCAGACAACAGTGGCGCTCGCCGCGTGCAGTGCATCAAGGTGCTCGGCGGATCGAAGCGCCGCTATGCCGGCGTGGGCGACATTATCAAGGTCAGCGTCAAGGACGCTATACCACGCGGTAAGGTCAAAAAGGGTGAGATCTACAACGCGGTTGTCGTGCGCACC
>BFAU01000047.1 GCA_008975185.1 bacterium MnTg04
AAACCCCGGTTTTTGGAGGCTCATTGAGACCTGAGTCACACCTATTTCAAGGACTGAGGGCATACAATCGGGCGGTCAGAACAGGGAAAGATTATGCAAAGCGACGCCGAAACCGGTCCGACTACGCTAACGGGAGAGCGGAACTTGGGCGTAGCCGTGGACATTTCGGCAACCGGCGCGGCCCGGGAAATGATCGACAGGCGACGATTTACTTTCAAGACCATCCTTTATGGCCTCTTCAAACCACGGCGCCGCGGCCCGCGCAGAGGCGAAGACAGCGACAGCTATCACGCCGATTTCTTGGACCGTGCGCTGATGTTTCCCGCAGTGGGCACGGTCCTGCTCAGCGCGATCGACGCGATGCTGACGCTGATCGCGATCGGCAATGGCCTGGCAACCGAGGCAAACGCCGCCATGGCCACGTTGATGGAGAACGGCAGCGCAAGCTTCGCCGGCTGGAAGCTTTTCGGCACCATCGTAGGCGTTGTCCTGCTGATATCCATGGCGAATATGCGGGTATTGGCTGGCCTCAGGGCAAAAACCATTCTGTATTTCCTGTTCGTTGGCTATTCACTGCTGATCACGTTCCAGTTGCTGAGCATCTACACCGCTTGAAAAACACTCGGTTTACCCGTTTTTGCGCACTGCAAAATGACCCACCACACCATTTCCAATACTCTCTCCCGAGCCTGACTCAAACCATTAAGAAGCAGGGGATCACCATGTCCGGAAGATTTGTCTGGCTGAATGCGTTCAGCGTCGCATTACTGATGCTGCTAATCGACATCCCGCTGTGGGCGCAAGAAGCACCGGTTAGCCTCGATATTCCGGCGGGTGCGCTCGCTGGCACAGATTTCGATGTCGATCGGGCAACCGATGCCTACGTCGCGTTGTTAAGCGAGGAACAGCGGGCAAAATCAGACGCTTATATGGAAGGCGGTTACTGGCTCGAGCTGTGGGGATTTCTGTATGGCCTGGCCGCCGCGTGGCTGCTGCTGCATTTTCGAATTTCCGCCTCGATGCGGGATCTTGCGGAGCGAATCGGCAAATGGAACTGGCTGCATACGCTCGCCTATGCCGTGCAGTACATCGTGGTCACGACCATCCTGGTTTTTCCGCTGACTCTCTACCAGGGGTTCTTCCGCGAGCACCAGTATGAATTGGCGACCCATAATTTCGCTGGCTGGTTTTCCGACCAGATGACCGGCCTGATGGTAGGCGCCATCCTTGGCAGCCTGGCGCTGCTGGGAATCTACACCGTGATCCGAAAAGCAGGCCAATTGTGGTGGATCTGGGCCAGCGTTGCCTCGGTTGCCTTCATTTTCTTCACTTCATTTATTTCGCCAGTCTATATCGCGCCATTATTCAATGATTACCAGACTCTGGAAGACGGGCCGGTGCGTGACCAGATCATGTCCATGGCGCGAGCCAACGACATACGGGCCGACGATGTTTACTGGTTTGACGCGTCTCGGCAGACCAACCGCATCAGCGCCAACGTCAGCGGTTTCCTCAACACGACACGCATCAGCCTCAACGACAACCTGCTCGAGCGCACCTCACCCGAGGAAATCCAGGCGGTCATGGGTCACGAGATGGGGCATTACATCCTCAACCATGGCGCCAAGCTGGTCATGCAGTTTGGACTGGTCCTGGTCGGCGGTTTTGCCTTCGTCAACTGGGGATTTGGCAGAGCGTTGGCACGCTGGGGAGAAAACTGGGGTGTCCGCGATATCGGCGATACCGCGGGCTTGCCGTTGCTTGGCGCCGCGTTGTCGGTTTATTTTCTGATCATGACGCCGTTGACCAACTCGATCATCCGCGTGGCTGAGGTGGAAGCAGATAATTATGGCCTGAATGTCGCCGGACAACCGGATGGCTTCGCCCGTGTCGCGATGCGTTTGAGCGAGTATCGTAAGATCAGCCCGGGCCCCTTTGAAGAGTTCCTTTTTTATGACCATCCCAGCGGGCGCAACCGCGTGCACATGGCCATGTTGTGGAAAGCAGAACACCAGGAATCTGAGCCTGAAACAAAACAAGAATAATCGCCCGCCAGAAAGCACTACAAAAACACGAATCATGCGTCGGCTGCTGAACAGCAGGTGACCGGAAAAGTGAACCCAAGAAAGTGTTTTTACACCGCTGAGTTTCGTTTTGTTTTTCGGCGTTGTATTGGCCCAGCCAAACCAACCGTGATTCCGCTCGGCTAAATCAGCTATCGCGGTAATCGTCACCGTAGTATTTGCTCGTGATGCGCGTATGAAAATCCTCGGCCCTAATCGGCTCGTATCGAGGTTCGCCGAGCCCCGGCAACACATCAAGGATTTCGTCCTCCCAGACATAAACAGCCATCGGTAAGGAAACTCTTGGCTTGGTCATTACACTGCGGTCTTGCGGCTGACTCACACGGTGGGTCGTCGATGGCAACCGGTCATTGCTGATTCGTTGCATATAGTCGCCGGTATTGAGAATAATACTGCCCGGTGGCGCATCGAGTTTTATCCATTTCATGTTACGGCGATTCAAAACCTGCAACCCTTCCTGGTTTGGCGCCGGCAGAAAGGTGAACAGGTCAACATCTTCATGGCCCAACATCCGCCCGCCACCGGCTGTCCCACCCGCTTCCGCCACCGCCGGGTAATAGTTGAGCCTGAATCCAAAATTGGTTTTGTGAAGTTTCCGGTCATAGATATGAGGGTCACAGCCGAGATAGGAAAGAATTGCCTGCATGACCGGCAAGATCAGCTTTTCATGCGCCACAACCAGACGACGAAACTCGGGTTCGAATTCCGGGCGTGGCCAGAAATCGCTCTCCCGGTAATCAGCCTTGCCATTCAGATCGAAAGCACGCCGGCAAAACACCCAGCCTTCAACAAGGTCGGGATGGATGATGGTCGTTTCCTTTACCGGGAAATACCCCTGGTTCACCGAGCCCTGCCGGTGGGCAATGTAAGGCTTTCTTTCGGATGCGGGAATAGTTTCAAAAAATTCGACGGTTTTTTGCGTTAAATGTTCGTACAAGTCCGGGTCCACGCCATGCCCAGTCAGAATGGCAAAGCCAATGCTTTCCATCGCGGCGCCCAGTTGTTGCGAAAATTTCCGCCGGCTCTTTTGATTGCCTGACAGCCACAAAGACATATCGCAGGTCTGAATCTCGAACTCTGCATCGAACTGCTCACCAGCGCCCTGCTCGGACAGGTAATAGGATTGCTCCTTGCGAACCTGTTCGTACTGGCGGAACTCCTGGTTTTTCGCCAGCACACCCGTTTCCTGTTTTCGCTTGTCGCCCATCAGACTTCCGTACCGATAATCAGTGATAAAAAGGCAATTACCCGGCGCCACGACAAGTGCCAGTGGAATCGCCCGGCGCAGCCAGAATAAACTGGCCAAGGAAAACAGGCCGGCCTACATCGAAACCAACTTGGCGCCGATCAGCGCATAGATCAGCGAACCCGGCAAATACCCCAGCAGCAAACTCGCAACGTGAATCCGCAAAGGTACATGATGCGACCCGGCTATCAGGTCCGCGAGCGAGCCACCTGCCCACGGCACCCAGCGAAGCAATGTCAGGAACAGGAGGTTATCGGCCTGGTAACTCCTCAACCAGACAGGCAATACCTGTATGCGTGTGCTGATATCCCATTCGTGATCACCCCGTTGCCAGATACGGTACATGATGAGGCCGGTCACCATGCTTGAAACCAGGTTGATCAGGGTCGCGACCAGGACGGAAAACAAGGCGCCATTGACGACTGACAATACGATCGCGCCGAACGGCGTGACGTTGGTCAGTGTTTTGAGCAGCGCAGAGGCCACCGGCGCCCACACACCCCATTGGGAAACAGCTTGCCGGGCACCCTCGATTTCGACCCAGTGGTTGGCGGCAAGCGACAACAGGATCATGGTTGCCAGCATCCAGACGAAAGGAGAAAGGATTGCGCGTTTAATCCTGTCCATCAGCGCACGCTATCAGAAAACGCTGTGTACGCGAATGGCGGCGGGAACGCAATCTATGGTGATGATTTTTGCTTCACTCTGATAAACCTCACCGTCAAGTTCGTATCGCGGCGGAGACTCGAATCCGATGCTAACTGATTTGACGGCCTTCATCTGGATCTTCTCTCCGTCCTTGTGCCTGCCGGCGCCGACATCCGAAAATATTCTCATCCGGCCAAATGGACTGGCATCGTTGATCGAAACCAGGTCCAGATAGCCGTCGGTCAGGCTCGAATCGGGCGCAATATCGAATGAACCGCCAAAATAGCGGCCGTTTGCAACGACCAGCATCAGCCGTCTGCCGCTGTCAGACCTCAATTCATCACAGTCGATGGTCATTTCCACGCCGGGAAACCGGAACAACTGGCGCACGGCACAGTATTGATAAAGCAGATCGCCCTTCAAGCGGGTAAATCCTGACGCATCGTCGATAACCGCTATGTCGAAACCACAACCGAAGACGTTCAGGAAATGGCGGCCGTCTACCCGGCCGACATCGATGAACCGCGTGTCGGGGGAGCAAAGGGCGGCAACGGCCTTGTCCGGATGGCGGTACACGATGCCGAGGCTCTTTCCGAAATCGCAACCGGTACCGGCAGGCAGCAAACCCAGGCTGACATCGGTGCGCCCACTGTTGATTATCTCATTGGCAACGAGCGACCAGGTTCCATCGCCACCCACTGCGACGATGCGCTGGTAATCGCTGTCCAGCGCCTGCCTCGTCAGACGCTCAAGATCGCCCGGCTCCTTGCTGACTTCATAATCGAATTCGCCCAGCGCAACCGAAAGCAGCTTGAGATACCTGGCCTTGCGGCGCACCCCGCGGCCGCGGCCCGCAGCCGGGTTGAACAGGACAAAGTATCGCGGTGTCGACAAAGCGGTCGGGCTTAGAGAGTTTCCAGTTTTTCGAAAAGCTGGCGGCCGCGCTTCATCCATAATTCACGAAACGGATAGTCGGTAATCTCGGCCGGGTCCAGCCCCGCACACATGGGATGATCGTGCAAAGTCAGCGAGCCCCGCTCTTCTTCATGCTCGCAAAAATTGCCCTGCATGTGGATATCCACCTTGTAACGGCCGGAATCGTCTTTCATGTTGCACTGGTAAAGATGATTGACGTCCTCCCACTGATGCTCGGTGACCGTAAAATCGACTATGGGTGCATCCCCTTCCCTGACAGTCACCGCCAAGGAACCGTTTTTCTCGGAGAAATCGATCGCGATATCCATCGTGTGATGCGGCAAGTGCCAGCGTTCGAGAGCGTGCACCCGCGATTCCGCCGTACTGGTTGCCAGGACAAACGGGTAAAAAGCCGATTTCGGAAACTCACCGCTTGGACGAACCAGCGGCGGAACGATAATGGACATGACTACTTCCTGGTATGCCCCGATCATGCTTTCAGTGAAGTCAAATGCCGTGACTGCGAAAATTGACGAGCCATGATGTGATTCCAGCGTCTGCAACGGCTTGGGCAACAACGGCATCGCCATTTCCGTCGGTATTTCAAAAAAAGCGCTGGCCGTCTGACTAAACTCGTACTTGGTCAACGACATAGCCCGTGCCTTTGCATGACGTTGATCAAAATATCGCAGCCCCGCTCGAGCTGCTCATTGGTGTGTCCTGCGCTGATTGAAATACGGAAGCGAGACCGATGCTTTCCGACCGCGGGAAATCTGACCGGATTCAGGTAAACGCCTTCGTGAATCAGTTGCTCGGCATATGAAAATATATGCTTGTCATCGCGGATCATCACAGGAATCACCTGTGACTCGGAGTCGCCGATATCCACGCCTGCCTCCCGCAGCTTGTTTTGCGCGAAATGCACGTTTTCCCACAAACGCTTTCTGAGTTCAGGTTCGTCGATGGCTATGTCCAGGGCCTTGCTGATGCCCGCGGTCACTCCCGGCGGGAGGGCGCAGGAGAATACCCGGGACCTGGCGAAGGCTCTCAGATAATTGGTGAGTTTGAACGAGCCCGCGACGAACCCGCCGATGCCACCCAGGCTCTTTGAGAACGTGCCCATATGGATATCGATCTCGTCCTCGAGACCGAAGTGCTCGGCGACGCCACGCCCGTTTTCGCCAAAAATAAATGCGGAATGCGCTTCATCGATCATGATCCTGGCATCGTAACGCTTGCAAAGGTCAACGATTTCCGGCAAGACCGGCAAATCACCATCCATCGAGTAGACGCCTTCAACGACAACCAGTTTCTTGCCGGTCGCGCGTTTCAGTTTCTTTTCCAGGTCGTCGATCTTGTTATGCCGAAAAAAACTGACCCTGGCCTTCGACAGGATGATCCCGTCAACGACGCTGGCATGCGAATACTGATCCGTGATTACCGTATCGCCCGGACGCATCAATCCGGAAATAACTCCGAGGTTGACGCTATAGCCGGTAGAAAAAAGCAGCGCGGTTTCTTTCCTTTTGAATTTTGCCAGCTTCTCCGCCAACTCCTCGTGCAACTCCATCGTGCCACTGAGAACCGGTGAGCCCGATGCGCCCAGCCCGTATTTCCGGGTCGCTTCGACAGCGGCCTCGATCACCTCCGGCCGGTAAGACAGGCCGAGGTAGTTGTAGGAAGAAAAGTTGACCAGATTTTTGAGGACCTCGTTGCCCAGCGTCTCGCGGATATCGACAGTTGGCAGCGGCGCGGTCTGCATCGGCAGGCCAAACTGGTAATAGCCGGCGCCATATGCTCTCGTCCCCCACCATTCATCCATCGGATCAAGCATGCAAAACGCATCGTCACTCGATCCCGAATAGAAATTGCTGTGATCAAAGTCATCGAAACCGTGGGCGGCCGCTGTCGCCGATAATTCCTTAACTTTCTTCTTTGGTGATTCCATAGTGTTTGTGTTTCCCCGGCCAAAAAACCACGGGCGGTTGACCTCGCCATGACTGCTGGCCTATTTTCTCAGTTCCCTAACTGCAAACACGACCCAACCATGATCAAAACCAGTCTTGATTATTTACGCGGTGGCACTTGTCTTTTTGCTATCGGCTTGCTGCTGATCATCGGTGACCCCATTCAACGCCTTTTGTTCGCGCTGCTCCCTCTGTCCGGCCGGCACAGTCTGCATTTGCAGGCTTCCTGGTTTCGACTCTGGGCCAACATTATGCTCCAGACGATCCGAATAATCTGTGGCGTGAGATTCAGGCCCTTGCCATCCGTCCCCGGCGGCTCCGGCACTCTGCTCCTCGTGAACCATCAGTCGATACTGGATATCCCCTACGTGGCCGCCTGTCTAAGCGAAAATTATCCTCTTTTTGTAACCCGCCGCCGGTATGCCAGGGGCATACCGCTGGTGTCCAATATGCTCCGATTGTACAAATTTCCGCTGGTCGATCCCGCTCGGTTTTCCGTATCCCAGCTCAACGCCCTGGCCGAAACCGCTGCCACTACCCGCTACCCTGTGGCGATTTTCCCGGAGGGCTCGCGCACAAGAGACGGAGAGATCCGCAGGTTCAGAACCGCGGGTGTCAACGCCATTCTTTCATCCCGGCCCTGGTCCGTCCACCTGGTCATCGTGGATGGCCTTTGGAAGTGCGCGACTTTACCGGATTTTGTCAGGAAAATCAGTCAAATCAGGCCAAAATCAGTGATTATTGGCCCTTTCCCTTTTGACCCGGAAACGGACGATCCAGAGTCGTTTATGGCCGGTATGCGTGAGAAAATGCTGTCCGGTCTCGCGCAGTTACGCGAAGATTCGGACGCTTGAACGAGCACGCACACAAACCGGATACCTTGACGGAACTGGCTGACAGGGCCGGCGGCAACCTGCGGGCGGTGGTTTTCTTCGGCTCCCACCTCGTGAACTCGGCACCGGGCCGGCATAGCGCCGCCGACTGGGTTGTCATCGTTGACGACTACCGCGCGTTTTATCGCGAATTCAGCGCATGGTTCGGCTACCCGGCCGGCCTGGTCGCCGGGCTGAACCGGCTGTTGCCACCCAATGTTATCCATATTCCGGCAGCGGGCGGGGCTGGCATCAAGGCAGCGATCATCAGCGAAAAGGATTTCGCACGAGCGATGGGTGCGCGCGCCAAAGACCACTTCTGCAAAGGGCGCCTGGTTCAGAAAGTGGAAATCATCTATGCGCGCGACGACGAGATCCGCGAACGGGTTAACGAGCGGCTGCTGGATGCGCGCATGGGCACGCTGGACTGGGTGCCGCTTTATGCGGATGAAAAATTTACCGTTGAGTCTTACTGCCTGGCGATGATGCGAACATCGTATGGCGCCGAAATTCGCCCCGAATCGAGCGGTCGAGTGCTGGAAGTCATCGCCCAGCAACAGGCTTCGCTGATCGAATCGTTTCAGCCGGTACTGGACGCCGGCATTGAACGAGGCGTACTGACCCGGGATGAACAAGAATACCGCCTTAGCCAGCCGCCAGGAGAAGCGCAAAAGTGGCGCTGGCGGTGGTATTTCCGCAAGTCGAAAATTCGCGCGACGCTACGCTGGCTCAAGTACGTCATGACTTTCGCCGGCTGGCCAGACTACATAGTCCGCAAACTGGAGCGCCGCTCCGGCATCAAGGTCGAACTGACCGATGCCGAAAGGCGCTGGCCATTGGTGCTGATGTGGCCCAAGATCATCAGGAATTTCATACGCCTGCAGCGAAGCAGGAAATCCTGATGACGAAGTCGATCCCGGATACCTGGTCCTGGCGTCTGGATCGCTCCATTCAAGCGGGTAGCCGTTCAATCGCCGCCAGCAAGCGGTCGATCTCGCTCCTCGTGTTGTACATCGACACGCCCATCCGAATCAGCCCGCCGTTCTCCGACAGGCCGAGCAATTCGACGACCCGTTGGGCATAAAAATGCCCCTGCCAAAGACAAAACCCCTGCGCACCCAGGTCTCTTACGGCGTCGTCCGTGGATATTTTGCCGGATGTGATCGAAACGGTGGGTGAGCGCGGCGTTGCAGAAAAATCGGGCCCCCAGATTTTGACCCCCGGAACAGCCGCTACATGCTGATAATAGTGGGCCGCCAGTTCATGTTCATAGTCGTAAATTTTCCCCATCGCATCAACCAACTGCTCTCGAAGACCATTTCCCTCACCCCAGCCGGCGATGTATTCAATCGCGGCCGCGATCGAAACGATTGCCGCGTGGTTCAGCGTGCCGGTTTCAATCCGGTATGGCGCGGCGGAAATCTGGGTGCACAAGCGGTTGGTCGGCAGGGAATTCAGCAGACCGGGCCTGGTATAAAGAATTCCGACATGCGGCCCATAGAATTTATACGCCGAGCAAAGCAGGAAATCGGGATCCATGGCCTGCACATCGAGCGCGATATGCGGCGCGTAATGCACCGCGTCCACCAGCATCCATGCGCCGACCTCGCGGCTCAGTTCGCGGGCCAGGGAAAGATCGTTGACCGTGCCAAGCGCGTTTGAAGCCGCATTGACGGCCACCAGCCGCGTACGCTCATTGATCTTGCTGCGCATGTCATCGGGATCGAAATAACCCTGCCTGTCGATGGCTATCTCGCGGATCGTGACGCCGCGATCCTGCAACTGCAGCCATGGGCCGCGATTGGCTTCATGATCAAGCGCACTGATCACCACTTCGTCGCCTTCCCCCCAGAGCCTGGAGAAAGCGTCACTCAGCGAGAAAACCAGTGTGGTCATGTTGGCGCCAAAGGAAATACTGGCAGGCTCGGATGCGCCGACAAAAGTTGCGACTGTCTCGCGGGTACGCCACATGGCCTCCTCGAGATCCCTGGAGGTGATAAATTCGCCGCCGGTATTGGTATTGAACATCCGGTACGCGTGATTCTGCGCCTCTATAACCGGGTCTGGCACCTGGGTGCCCGCCGGTCCGTCCAGAAAGACCAGCGGCTTGCCGTCGAGCGAACGCGACAACGCGGGAAAGTCCTCTCTCGCCCTGAGACACTGCGCGTCTGAATAGGGCATTTCTATTCCTCGGTCGGGCTCAGTTGCTCAGCGAGCCGATCGCCGGCAATTTCGTCGATCCGCTTCACTGTCGCCGGCTCAAGGTGATTCTTCCAATCGCCGACCACACCCTTGCGAAAATGCGACTGCCTGTTTTCGTCGCCCTGGTCCCTGCCGCCGGATAATTTTTTGAAGCTGCCTTGATCACGGCATTTTTCGATGGTCCCGTTTGAGGCATCGACCCCGAGAGCGGTTAGCAGTGGCCTTAGAGCCGCCGCAAAATCCTGCTGCAAAGACTCGTATTTTACCTCCAGGTATTGCTCCGGACAGGAAGCGGCAAACTGCCGGGTCGCGTCGAGCAACTGCACCCATATGCCGGCCAGTTTCAGAGCCAGTTTGTCCGGTGAGACATATTCTTTTTTCGCCTTGTCCGGGTTGATGCGCAGCCCATGAAACCACATAGATACGGCAACATCACGTGGGTCACGGGTAATATGGATAAGCTTCGCTTCCGGAAAAAACTGATGCAGCAATTGCAGGTTGGCCACGTTTGCGGGTGTGCGCTCGCCGATCGCCGCCAGCAATACACCCTCGCACTGCTGGGCCAGCAACAAAGCCATCGCTGTCCGGCCTATGTGCCAGACGTGGTCCCGTGAGAGACCCCGGTAGTCGCGGATTTCTTGAAACAGTGCGTTGTTGGTTTTCAGGAAGGCGTTGTAGCGATGGGTGGCCTCGCCGATTTCCGGCAGCAGCTTGTCGGCGAAATGCCCTTCGCCATGGCAGCACACCTCAGGGTGGGCATCAAGGATCAGCTCCAGCCAGGTCGTGCCCGATTTGCCCTGGCCGGCAATAAAGAAAAGCTGGCGCTCGAGCACCGCCTGGACCAGCGAACCCAATTCCTGGTTATCCGGCATCCCGGCCTACCCCCCCGATGCAGACCAAAAGTCTGGCCAATGTACCGCATCGGCCGTGCAGATTCGATGCCTGCGGCAAGGCTAGGATTCGCCAGCGAAAGAAAAAAGGGGCGTGTGGACGCGAACGCCCACGCATTGGCGTTCAGGTCTGCGAAAGATCCAGGTTGGGCACGATGCGAATATCGATACGCCGGTTCTTCGCACGCCCCTGCGGCGTTTCGTTGTTCGCGACCGGTTTGGTTTCGCCAAAACCGATCGAGCTGATCTGCTCCGGACTGATACCCATCTGCACCAGCAGATATTGACGAACCGATTCGGCGCGTTGTTCGGACAGCGTAAAATTCTGGTCGTCGCCACCGAAGGAGTCTGTATGCCCTTCAATGATTACGCGTCCGCCCGGGAAAATTTCGATCGCGTTTTCTACCTTTCGCAGCAAACCGTAATTCGCCGAATTGATATTCGAACTACCCGAATTGAAACTGAGCCCGACCAGGCGAATGTAGATTTCATTTGAATCCCTGAAGACCTTCGCTTCGAATCGCTCGAAAGTGCTCTCAATCTGAATCACCTTCTGGCGCAACATTTCCTGGGCAGCCAGCCTGCGTCGCAACGCCTCCTGGGCATTGGCCACGCCACCGAGCTGTTCGCTGAGTTCGTTGACTTGATCGCCCAGCGCAACGATTTCCCGATCGCGCTCTGCAATCTGCTGGCCCAGCTCCTGGCTCTGCTCGCCGCCAGTCTCGATATACATCACCAGATCCCTGACCAATGCTTCATAGCCCTGATCCAGGTTGGCCTGCATATCCGCCGCGGCTGCAATTTCCTGCAGTGGCTTCTCCCAATGCAGGATCAGCTGTTCCTGGGTCCGATTCCGCGACTTGAAGTTTTTCAAATACTCCGTCAGGTAAATCGCATGCTGGGCTTCGTACTGCGCCTCGCGCGCCAGGCTGCGCGGCTGGTCGGTATCGTAACGATTTTCCGTCAGTTCTATTGCCGCGGTAGCCAGCAGGTCTTTTGCGCGCCGCAGAGTGATCGGCGCGTAGCGCTTGGCCTTCATCTTGTCGGCCTTCGCCAGCAACATCCGCGTATCGGTCAGATATTCCGCCTTGATCGCTTCAAGCTCCAGTTCGCGATATATCTTGGTGGCTTCCGCGGCTCGGCGCAGCGCATATTTCTGGCTGCCGTCCTCGAGCATGGAAACTGCATCCCTGAAATAGGTCTGCGCCCGAGTCCAGTTCCTGGTGGAGTATTGCCTGGCTTTGACCCTGGACGCATCCTTTTGCGCCTTGATCATCGTTCCCATTTTCTGGGCTGCCAGGTCGGCAACAATCTGGGCTTTTTCGAACCCGATCGTGGCTTTGACGAGATCTTTTTGCACGCTACTCACCGTGCGCCCCTGCGAGAATTTTTTCTCGGCGTTCTGGTAACTGCGCATGGCGCTTGCGTAGGTATCCGGCGCCAGTCGCCTGGCGTCTTTGTTTTTGGCGACCTCGAAGGCCCCGGTCGCCTGCCGGAACAAGCGTTCCTTGGCGTCTTGCGAGTGGGCGGCTCCGCTGGCGAGCAGCGCGAGCGCCTGGAACACTAAAATCAATACGGTCTTTTTGCTGAACTTTGTCATCTGTATCTCCGCGATCGCTCGCAAATCGTGTGTGTCAGAACGGGTACGAGTATAGTTTTCCGGGTCGCCCGCGCATCGGCACTGGGTCACATTATTGTCAAATCGTCAGCCCTCGATTACGGTCGCCGGAACGAAGGATAAGGGCATTATGTTAAATAATATGCCAGATATTCCGGTCAAACAAACCGTTGGCTGCGGTTTCGGAGAAACGGATCGATCGCTTCGCCAGCGCACGCCTGGCTTACCCGCCTCAGCCGCCATGAGCAGCAAAAAATCCTTGCCCTCGGTCGCCGAATTTCGACCGGAACCGCTCCATTTTCCAACCGGCGATCGACATCCGTTCGAGTATTCCTGTGCTAGCATCCGGCCACCGTCAGAGTGACGGGCGAACGAGGAAAGCGACTATTAGTATCCGAAAAACAGGCGTTATCCTTATTGCGGCTGTTGGCGTAATCGCCGCAGCGGCAAGCCATGCGCAGGGTCGCGGCGGCGATCAGGGCCGTGGCCAGGCGCCATCGCAAATACGGGATTCGGCACGCCAGGACAGCGTGCAGCGTGACCTGGAACGGATGCGGGAAAGGGCCGCAGAAAGACGCCGCGAAGCCGAAACCGCGCGGGCCGCTGAAGAGGCCGGGAAAGCCGAGGCGGAGGCCAGGCATGCGGAAGGACAGGCAACACCCGCCGCAGCGAAAGCCAATAACCCCAGCGAAAACACGAAGGCACAGCATGAGCGCGGCACGCGGGCCCGTGCCGAGCACCCGCCAAACGAGCAGGCGGCGCCCGCAGCGTTTCTGGCCGAAGAAAACGCGCTCGACGCCGAGCTGGCTGAACGACGCAAGGTCTTTTGCGAAGAAAATCGCGGCGACCGCGGTCCAGATGACGATAGCGGGGACGGCGACTAAGAAAGAAGCGCAGCACA
>BFAU01000048.1 GCA_008975185.1 bacterium MnTg04
CACCTTGCCCGGCGTGTCCTGGCCCTCCAGCGTGGTCAGATCGATCATGCCCAGCGCCAGTCTCAGCGCCTGCATTTTTGACTCTTTCTTGATGCTGCGTTTGCAGAATCTTGCGACCCGTTCCTCGACGCCGGTCTGGTCGACCCTCGAGACGAGATCGAGCCGGGGCAGGGGGGAGCGCAAGGTGCTCGCTGGCGTACTCATGAATCGTCCGCATCGCTTGAGTTTCCGGCCAGCGCCGTTTCGAGGGCGAGCTCGATCATGTCGCCGAAGGAGGTCTGGCGTTCGTCGCTGGAAAGCGCCTTGCCACTGCGTATGTCGTCGCTGACCGTGCAAATGGCCAGCGCTTCCACCCCGTGTTCGGCCGCGAGCGCATAGATACCGGCGGCCTCCATCTCGATCCCGAGGACATTGTATTTCGCCATCACATCGAACATTTCCGGTTCGGGCGTATAAAAAAGATCCCCGGAAAACAGGTTGCCGACATGAAAACGGATTTTCTTTGCCTCGGCGACCGCGACCGCATCGCGCAACAGGGAAAAACTGGCGATCGCCGCGTAGTCATAGCCGCCAAAACGCATGCGGTTGACCCCAGAATCGGTGCAGGCGCCCATGCCGATGACGATATCGCGCAGGCTGACATCGGGATTGACCGTGCCGCAGCTGCCGACCCTGATCAGGCGCTTCGCCCCGTATTCGGTGATCAGTTCGCTGCAATAAATGGAGACGGACGGTATGCCCATGCCATGAGCCATGACCGATACATCCATCCCCTGGTATTTGCCGGTAAAGCCCCACATGTTGCGTACGTCGTTGACCCGGCGGGCATCGTCGAGGAAGTTGTCGGCGATATACTTCGCCCGCAATGGATCGCCCGGCATCAGGACGGTTGGTGCAAAGTCGCCGGGCTCGGCATTAATGTGTTTGGTTGGCATGTTGAAGCGATCTCACCGTGAATGGGTTGCGACTGTCCAGCGTTTCGCCGAAAATGAACCTAAGGGTCTGAATTTCATAGTAAAACATCCTTTCAGACCAGCATTGCAGGGCAGCTAATTGTACACAAAGGCGCTTTTGCTTGTATTGGCCGGGCGCGGCTGAGACCGAGGGGTCGCAACTCGTGGTTGCAACGGACAAAGCCACGCCAGCCAGTATCCTGCAACAGCCTGCCCAACCGGTAATTCGCTCCTCCCGGGCAGGCAGATTCCGGGCTCTCCAAGTTGCGCTATCTGGTTTTTTTGCTATGCTGTGGGTAGCAAAAAGAACATCTATTCCAGGGGAAAAATAATGATCAGGGCAATCAGAAAATCAGCCTTCTGCGTGTTTGTTTCTGCTTTGGCAATGACTTTTGCCGGTAGCCCGGCCGTTGCTCAGGATGAGGAGCAAGGCGCTACCGAGCGTTTGCTGCCGGAGGTTGTAGTCACCGCCCAAAAACGCGAACAAAATATTCAGGATGTGCCGATTTCGGTCTCGACGCTGAGCGGCGACGAGCTTTCTGCCATCAATTCGGCGGGCGCGGACATTCGGGCTTTATCGAACCGCGTGCCCAGCCTGCAGATAGAGTCGTCATTCGGGCGGACCTTTCCACGCTTTTATATACGTGGTCTGGGCAATACCGATTTCGATCTGAACTCTTCGCAGCCGGTTTCTCTGGTCTATGACGAGGTGGTTCTGGAAAACCCGATCGTCAAGGGTTTCCCGATGTTCGACATGGATCGCGTCGAAGTACTGCGCGGCCCGCAGGGCACGTTGTTTGGACGAAATACGCCGGCCGGCATCGTCAAGTTCGAATCAGTCAAGCCCTCCCAGGACCAGGACGGATATGGCCGGCTTTCCTACGGAACCGATGGCCAGGTGGACCTGGAAGGGGCATTCGGGGGAGCGCTGTCGGATACGACGTCGGCCCGAATTTCAGTCCTTTACACTGAACGTGACGACTGGGTTGACAATACTTTTACCGGTCAGTCGGATGCGCTCGGCGGCTACGATGAACTGGCGGTTCGCCTGCAGCTACTGATCGAGCCCAGCGATGAATTCAGTGCCTTGCTCAATGTGCATACCCGCAACCTGAACGGTACCGCTCGCTTGTTCCGCGCCAACGTCATTACCCCGGGGACAAACTCCCTGGTGCCCGGATTCGACCGCGATCAAATCAGCATCGATGGCCAGAACAGCCAGGACCTGGACGCCTTTGGAGCATCGGCGAAGCTGGTCTGGGATCTTGGTGCGACCACGCTGACCTCGGTCACCGGCTATGAGAGCGTCGAGCTGTTCAGTCGCGGCGATATCGATGGCGGATTTGGCGCCGTATTTGCGCCACCGTCCGGACCCGGCTTTATTCCGTTTTCGGCGGAAAGCGCCGACGCAATCCCGAACCTGGACCAGTTCAGCCAGGAATTCAGGCTCACGAGCAACGATTGGGACA
The DNA here is from genome assembly GCA_008975185.1 of bacterium MnTg04. Lineage (GTDB taxonomy): Bacteria > Pseudomonadota > Gammaproteobacteria > Steroidobacterales > MnTg04 > MnTg04. The sequence goes on from BFAU01000048.1 coordinate 2,423, forward strand.
AGGGAGTCTGGCAGGCCGGCTTCTATTATTTTACCGAAGACATCGATATCGAAAGCTTTTCCTACGATACCCTGTTCGGCGGCGTTGATTGCTCGCAATTCGGTGAGGCCTTTTGCGACGGCTTTGCGACACAGACACAGGAAACCGATGCCTGGGCGATATTCGCTTCGGTCGATCTCGCAATTTCCGATGTTTGGTCGGTCGCCGGCGGCCTGCGTTACTCGGATGATCAAAAGGATTTCGTGGCCCAGCGTCTGCAGCCGTTGTTTATCAACAACTTGCTGTTTGGAACTGTGGCGACCGGTCCGATTCCGCAAAACACGGACGACCAGGTGATCACCTGGGATATCAGCACGACCTACGCCATCAATGACAATGTCAACTTTTACAGCAGGCTCGCAAAAGGCTTCCGTGCGCCCAGCATCCAGGGCCGCGTATTGTTCAACAACGATATCGACGGTACCGATCCGGACATCGATGGCGTGTCGGTAGCGGGTAGCGAAGAAATCATCTCGATCGAGGCGGGTTTCAAGACCGAATCGGTTGATGGCCGGTTGCGCTTCAACATCAATGGCTTCTATTTCGTGGTCGATGACCAGCAGGTCACGGCCGTCGGTGGCGCGATCAATATCAATACCTTGTTCAATGTCGATAAAACGATCGGCTATGGCTTTGAAGGCGATCTGCAGTTTGTGGCAAACGACAACTGGAGTTTCAGTGGCGGCATCAGCTACAACAACACCGAGATCGACGACCCGAACCTGACTGTCGCTCCTTGCGGCGGCGGTTGTACGGTTCTCGATCCGCTGGTCCCGGGACCGGGCGGGAGCATGCTTGCGGCTATCGATGGCAACAGCCTGCCGCAGGCGCCCGAGTGGGTAATCAGCGGGACCGCGCGATATACGGCTCCGATGGCGAATGGCGAGTTCTATGTGCTGCTCGACGGTTCGTATCGCAGCGACATAATTTTCACCCTGTATGAATCCGCGGAATTCAGCAGCGATTCCCTGGTGAATCTCGGCTTGCGTGCTGGCTACGTTGTCAATGACGGCCAATATGAGTTTGCTGTCTTTGGCCGCAACATCACCGACGAAGTGGAACTGGTCGGCGGTATCGACTTTAATAACCTGACCGGTTTCGTCAACGCTCCGCGGACCTGGGGTGTGGAGGTTATTACCCGCTTCTAGTCGAATATTTAAGTAGTAGACGATGTCAAAAGGCCCGGCTCGAACGCCGGGCCTTTTTTTGATTCCTTAGCGTCCTTTTACCGGCAACGGCAACCGGTATAATTCAACAGGTGCCAAACAATGAAAATAGTGAGTAGGCCATGAAAGGGAAGAATCAAATGCCGGCAATTTTTCTGTTTCTTTTGGCGGTGCTCACAATTCCGATTGCCTGCGCCAGCGATTCACAAAAGGTCGACCTGATTATCAGGGGTGACCATGTCCTGACCATGGACCCTGATCAGACGGTGATCACCGACGGTGCCGTGGCAGTAAACGACGGCATCATCGTCGGTATCGGCCCGGCCGCGGAGATCATGGCCAGCTACCAGGCCAAAGAGCTGCTGGATGGAACCGGCAGGGTTGTCATGCCGGGCCTGATCAACGGGCACTCTCATGCCGCGATGACTCTGCTCAGGGGCATCGCCGACGACCTCGAGCTGATGGAATGGCTGACCCACTATATTTTCCCGGCCGAAAACCGTTTCGTCGATGCAGCATTCGTTCGCCTCGGGACCGAACTGGCTTGCTGGGAGATGGTGCGCGGCCGGACG
>BFAU01000049.1 GCA_008975185.1 bacterium MnTg04
AAAACAGGAAGCGCTTGCGTGCCTTCGCCGGTTTGCCGGCAGAACCGCGGTGGTTGCGACAGGCGCACGGTAACCGCGTCGTCGATCTTGCGTCAGGGTCAATGCCGGCTGCCGCCGATGCATCGGTCAGCAGCGGGCCGGGCCAGGTTTGTGCGATTCTGAGCGCCGATTGCCTGTCCGTCTTGCTGTGCAGCGACGATGGCAAGCAGGTCGCAGCGATACATGCGGGTTGGCAGGGCCTGGCCGGTGGCGTTATCGAAGCGGCATTGAAAAAAATGTCCTGCGACGGATCGCAACTGCTCGCCTGGCTGGGGCCGGCGATCGGACCGGCCGCCTACCAGGTCGGCGCGAACGTCAGGAATGTATTTATTGAAAAAAGCCAGGCCAGCGCGATTTTCTTCGCCGAGGATGGACCCGGTCACTGGAAAATGGACCTGTATGGCTTGGCGCGCCATATACTTGAAGCGCGGGGGGTCGGCGTGTTTGGCGGAGATTTTTGTACGTACACCGATTCGCAGCGGTTTTTTTCTTTCCGGCGCGACGACCGCTGCGGGCGCCAGGCGTGCATGATCTGGTTGCAGTGACGACACGCTTTGCTTTGTGCCTTGCCGGCTGTACATCGTTACAATCGGCCGGTCCGTAACGAGCGAAATTTTTAGGGGAATGGATTAAATGCCGGTATTGGCGTGGATAGTCTTTTTTACCTTCCTCGGCGGTGTGTTAAGCGCACTGGCGGCCAGCGTCCTGTTGCTGTTTTCGAAAAAGCGGCGCGTCGGCCTGTTGCCTCACCTCGTGAGTTTCGCGACCGGCGCCCTGCTTGGAGCGGCTTTTCTCGGCCTGCTTCCCCATGCGCTCGATGGCGCCGGCGTCGACAGTTACCATCGAATCGGCGCGACCGTGCTGTCCGGTATCCTGGTATTTTTCCTGCTCGAAAAACTGGTGCTTTGGCGCCACTGCCACCACGACGACTGCGAAGCGCACGGGCCGAGCGACCAGCACCGGGCGAGCGCGTCCGGCGTGATGATCCTGGTCGGCGACGGGATCCATAATTTTCTCGATGGCCTGTTGATTGCCGCCGCTTTTCTGACCGATATTCACCTCGGTGTGGTGACCGCCATCGCGGTAATCGCACATGAAATTCCACAGGAAGTGGGCGACCTCGCGGTTTTGCTGAACGCCGGCCTGAATAGAGGCAAGGCATTCACCCTGAATTTGCTGGTCAGCCTGACATCGGTCCTCGGCGGCATTGCCGGCTGGGCCTGGCTCGATCAGGCCACCGAATTGTTGCCCTACGTCCTGGCCATCGCCGCATCGAGTTTTCTGTATATCGCCGTCGCCGATCTGATCCCCGGCTTGCACCGCAACGTCGAAGCCAGGGCCAGCCTGTTGCAGGTATTGTTGATCGCCGCCGGCGTGTTTGTCGTCGCCGCGACCCACCAGGCGGTCCATTGACCCGAATATTTCACCGACGATCCGCGATCCCGGGTGACATGCAGCTTTGGCTGCTCGTCGGTGACTTGATAAAACGCGCCGAAACCCCCATTTAACAGGCAATCAGAGCCTAGGAGCCTGTCAGACTTAGGGTTATTCTACTGCGGCGGCGGGAAATCGGCCCATTTTTCCGATCCTTTTCGTTGAATAGAACCACTATTCGCCTCAAACGATCAAAAAAATGACCTCGATTTCCCACACGCCTCGCTACGAACACCTAAGTCCGGCAGGCTCCTAGCGCCGAGCGTTTTTCGCCGGGCGGATTTTTATCGGGGTACCCACCATGCGGATGGACAAATTAACCAGCAAGCTGCAGATAGCGCTGGCCGACGCACAGTCGCTGGCACTGGGTCGCGACAACCCGTTTATCGAACCGGTGCATCTGATGATCGCGCTGCTGAATCAGCAAGGCGGCAGCGTGCGGCACCTGCTCGCCAAGGCAGGCGCCAACGTCAACCTGTTGCGCTCTCAGTTGGGCGAGGCGGTCGACAGGCTGGCACAGGTCGAGGGGACGCCCGGCGAGGTGCATATTTCCAATGAGCTGAACCGCTTGCTCAATGTCATGGACAAGCTCGCTCAGGACCGGGGCGACCAGTTTATTACCAGCGAGTTGTTTGTACTCGCAGCGCTGGGCGGCAAAGGTGGGCTCGCCAAACTCCTGGGCGATTGCGGTGCGGTCAAGGGCGCCGTGGAGAAAGCGATCGACGATCTGCGCGGCGGCCAGCCGGTCAACGACCCCAATGCGGAAGATAACCGCCAGGCGCTGCAGAAATACACCATCGATCTGACCGAACTGGCCGAACAAGCGAAGCTGGACCCGGTGATCGGCCGCGATGACGAAATTCGCCGCACCATCCAGGTATTGCAAAGGCGAACCAAGAACAACCCGGTCCTGATCGGCGAACCTGGTGTCGGCAAGACCGCGATCGTCGAGGGCCTGGCGCAGCGCATCGTCAACGGCGAGGTTCCAGAGAGCCTGCGCGACAAACGCCTGCTGTCGCTGGACATGGGCGCACTGATCGCCGGCGCGAAATTTCGCGGAGAATTCGAAGAACGGTTGAAAGCCGTTCTCAACGACCTGGCCAAACAGGAAGGCCGGATCATCCTGTTTATCGATGAGATGCACACGATGGTCGGCGCCGGCAAGGCGGAAGGGGCGATGGATGCCGGCAATATGCTCAAGCCGGCGCTCGCGCGCGGCGAATTGCATTGCGTCGGTGCCACGACCCTCGACGAGTATCGCAAGCATGTGGAAAAAGACGCGGCGCTTGAACGGCGTTTCCAGAAAGTGCTGGTCGCCGAACCGAGCGTCGAAGATACGATCGCGATACTCAGGGGCCTGAAAGAGAAATACGAGGTACACCACGGCGTCGAGATTACCGACCCGGCCATAATCGCCGCCGCGACGATGTCGCATCGTTATATCAGCGACCGGCAGCTACCGGACAAGGCGATCGACCTGATCGACGAGGCCGCCTCTTTGATCCGTATGGAAATAGATTCCAAGCCCGAAGAACTGGATCGCAGGGAGCGGTGGCTGATCCAGTTGAAGATTCAGCGCGAGGCGTTGAAAAAGGAAACCGACAAGGCGTCGAAAAAACGGCTTGCGGACCTGGAAGGGGAGATCGCCGAGAAGGCAGTCGAGTATTCCGATCTGGAGGAAATCTGGAAGGCGGAGAAGGCGCTCGTGCAGGGCGCTTCGCACATCAAGGAAGAACTGGAACGCGCGCGCACGGAACTGGAAACGGCGCACCGTGCACAGGACCTGGCGCGGGCATCCGAACTCCAGTACGGGCGAATCCCCGAACTCGAAGCCGAACTCGAGCAGGCTGCCGAAGCCGAGTCCCGGGAACTTCAGTTGTTGCGCAACAAGGTCACCGAAGACGAAGTGGCCGATGTCGTGTCCAAGTGGACCGGGATACCGGTCAGCAAGATGCTGGAGGGGGAGAAAGACAAGCTGCTGCGGATGGAGGCGGAGATCGCCAGGCGGGTGGTTGGGCAGGACGAAGCAGTCACCGCAGTGGCCGATGCGATCAGACGATCACGCGCCGGTTTGTCGGACCCGAACCGTCCCAATGGATCCTTCCTGTTTCTCGGGCCGACCGGCGTGGGCAAGACCGAGCTCACCAAGGCGCTCGCGGCGTTCCTGTTCGATACCGAAGACGCCATGGTGCGCATCGACATGTCCGAGTTCATGGAAAAGCACTCGGTTGCCAGGCTGATTGGCGCACCGCCAGGGTACGTCGGCTATGAGGAAGGCGGTTACCTGACCGAAGCGATCCGGCGCCGGCCGTATTCGGTGATCCTGCTGGACGAAATCGAAAAGGCGCACCCGGATGTCTTCAATGTGCTGTTGCAGGTACTCGACGACGGCCGGCTGACCGATGGTCAGGGGCGCACCGTCGATTTTCGCAACGCCGTGATCGTGATGACCTCCAACCTGGGTTCGCAGCGCATCCAGGAGCTCAGCGGCGAGACGAATTACGCGCAAATGAAATCCGAGGTGCTCGAAATTCTCGGCCAGCACTTCCGGCCGGAGTTCATCAACCGGGTGGACGATATCGTCGTGTTCCATCCGCTGTCGCGTGAGGATATTCGCGCCATCGTCGATATCCAGGTTGCCCACCTGGCCGTAAGGCTGGCCGAGAGGGATATCATCCTGCAGCTCAGCGACGCAGCCAGCGATCGGATCGCCAACACCGGCTTCGACCCGGTCTACGGGGCTCGGCCTTTGAAGCGCGTGATCCAGCAGCAACTGGAAAATCCGCTTGCGCAGCGGATCCTCGCCGGAGATTTCGGTCCCGGTACGACGATCGAGGTAGATGCCGGCAAGGACGGATTAAGCTTCAGTCGCGATTGATCACCGCATCGGGCCTGAAGGCCCTCCTACAATCCAAACGTTACATGTAGGAGCGGCTTCAGCCGCGAAATGTGCTTAAATCCGGCCTGCGACCAGGAGGTAGCCGTTCATGAATCTGAAACTCTTCGCCCTGTCGGCCTTGCTGCTCATTGCTATTTTCGTACTGGCTGTCGATGCGCACGCACAAAGCGCCGATGCCGCCGAACTGATTGCCAGCCTCGGACTGCGGGCAAGCGACACCGCGAGCCGCGACTTGCCCAACTGGCGGAAGCCGGAAAAAATCGTCGTCCTGACCGGCTCGCAACAACGCATCGACTGGCTGGCCGAGGCCGCACCCGGGGTCGAACTGGTTGCCGCGGCAAACCCTGAGGCGGTCATGCGGGAAATTTCCGATGCCCAGGTTTTCCTGGGTTTTTGTATGTTGCCCGCCATCAAGGCCGGTACCGGGCTGACCTGGGTGCAATCCATGTCTGCCGGCGTCGGCCGATGTGTCGCGGACAATACTTTGCAGGAGCGGGGCGTGCTGCTGACCAATGCGCAAAGCCTGTACGGGCCAGCCATGTCGGAACACACGATCGCCTTGTTGCTGGCGTTGAACCGGCGCCTTGACAGTTCCGCGATGCAGCGGGCGAAGTCGTGCTGGGGTTGTGGCGGGGACCGCTCCGACCCGAGCCGCTGGGAACTGCCGGGCCGGACCATGCTGGTGGTCGGGCTGGGTGGCATCGGCACCGCGGTGGCGAGGAAGGCTCACGCATTGGGCATGCGCGTGATCGCAACCCGCAACAGCCGTCGCGAAGGACCGGAGTTCGTCGAGTATGTCGGGCTTGCCGATGAACTGATGGGGCTGGTACCCGAAGCCGATGCGATCGTCAATGTGACGCCGCTGACCCCGGCGACGACCGGTCTGTTCGATGCCGCTTTTTTCAAGGCGATGAAACCGACCGCCTATTTCATCAATATCGGCCGGGGCCGCAGCGTCGTAACCGACGACCTGGTCGCGGCGATCAAAAATGGCGAACTGGCGGGCGCCGGACTCGATGTGACCGATCCCGAGCCACTGCCATCCGATCACGAATTGTGGGCCCTGCCCAGGGTCATTATCACGCCGCATGTATCGGCGAGTTCCGACAAGTCATCCGACCGCCGCTGGATCCTGGTCAAGGAAAACCTGCGCCGCTATATCGCGGGCGAACCGATGCTGTCGGTGGTTGACCTGGAGCGGGGGTATTGAATCGATGCAGGAGGGCCCTCAGGCCCGATGCGACCATTGGCCATTCCAACGTATAATGAGTCTGACGTGGTACGGATAAGGAGCGAACAGCATGTCCAAAGACCGCAGCCCGAATAAAGAAGGCAAGAAGGAACCGACGATGACCCCGAAAGAACGGAAGGCGGCGAAGAGGGCCAAGAAAGAGGCCATGAAGTCTCAGCTCCGCTGAAATTCTGACCGCGACGAAACCGCTGGGGGAATTCCACGTGCTTGACTCAACCGCCGGTGGAAGCGGGGCAGAACCCGACCATTACGCAAAATCCACATTTCAATCTTTGACTGTGCATTGCTCATATGCGCAAAAATAGTGGGTTTGTGACGCAGCTCAACGACTTAATTTCTCAAAAAGTATTCAATAACGCCGTGGGTAACCGGGAACGCCCCTTTTATCCAGATGGCAGCCATATGGGAGTAATGATTCAGAGGATGCTATGAAATCGTTAATAGGTATTTTTCTATTTCTATTTCTTGCCGCATGCACGTCACAGTATCCCTTTAACCCGCAGAAACAGGGCTACCACCCAAACGTCCCCGAAGTAAAAAACCACATGACCTGTCTCAATTATTGCGAGACCACGGGCGATTGCAATGCCTGGAGGTACAAGCGGGCGAAATCCCACGGTTACGGCTGTCGCTTGTACTTCCCGCGACAAAGGAACGGCTCAGGTTTCTAGATTGACTTCCCCCGGTATCGATGGTGCTCCGGCGCGCTGGCCGAATAACATGGTGATGTTGATTCGACGGTTTTCCAGGCCGGTTTTGAAACGGATGTTGTCGGTCTTGTGGATCAGGTTGGAATGAAACAGCACCGCGCGGTTACAACGATGAGTCACGACTACCGTATCTGATCCTTTGGCAAAAACCTCGATCGCGTCGTATTCATTATTGTATTTGTCGAAATCCCATTCCACTGGCGCTTCTTTCGTGTAAACGATTAGGCCACCGCTGTTGGGGTCTTCGTTGGCCTCATCGGGCGTGATCCAGAAATTGAGATTGACCGCGGCGGCATCGGCATGGGCCGTGATCCCGCTCATCTCGCTGTCATAAATGTAACCCCACATCTGGTTCAGCGGGTGTCGCCCCAGGATCTGGGGCAGTTTCTCGCGCAGTTCACCGGCCAGTTGCATCAACAGGTCATTGCCAAAGCCGTCCTGCATGTAACTGCCGCAATAGCCGCCGGCTTTGCGGAAATCGAACCAGACCGTGGATTCCAGGCAGTAATCGCGCAACCGCTTTAGCGCATCGGCCTTCAGGAAATTGTCGATAACCACCAGGCCGGGGCTTTTTGCGCAATAGCTTCCGTCGATGCCGGCGAAGTCCAGATCAGGATTGAGCGCCCCCCCGGGCACGGTGTTGGCCGGGGTCAGGTGCATCAGCCGGCCATTGGTCGGGCCGATGCGTTTGAATTGCTCTTCGTTCATTGCGATTCGGTGGGAAGTCGGTCTGGCTGCCTCGATTTCCGCGATAACTTCGCGGTAGCGGCCGGCCAGACCGGCATTGGCCGGGGACAGCCGGCCCCGGGCGCGCAGGTATTCCAGTTGTTCGGCCTGCAACTTCAGATGGTGCAAGGATGTTTGCCTGGCTTCGGGATTTTGCTGCAGCACCATCGCCAGATCGCCGGGGCAGGGCAACCGGTACAAGCGCATGGCGCGCTCGTAGCAGTTCAGTGCGTCGGCAAGCTGGTCCTTGTCTTTTAGCAAGGTACCCAGGTTCTGCCAGACTTCGTGGTTGCCGGTCTCCGTTTCGAGCACCTGCCGGTACAGCGATTCGGCTTCATCCAATCGACCCTGGGCCTGGAAAACGGCCGCCAGGTTGCGTCGCGCCAGTTGCAACTCTGGCTCGCGGTCCAAAGCCTGCCGGTATTGCGCCGCGGCTTCATCGAGCAGACCGGCCTGGTGGTAGCTCAGGCCGGCGTCGAGCATGGCTTCGGCGTGATCCTCGGACTGTTCGACGAAATTTTGCAGCGTGGCGCGTCCCCGGCCGGTTTGTCCCGCCGCCAGCCGGGCCTCGCCCAGCTCGAGCAGTTCTCCTGGATCGCAACTTGCCTCGTCGGTACAGGCTTCGAAACACCTGACGGCTTCATCGTTTTTGCCCAGGACGCGCAAGCAGCGCCCCATCCAGCGCCGCGCATTGGGCATCTCCGGCGCAATCTGCAAAACCGATTGGAGATGATTGACCGCGACGGAAGGATTGGCTCGCGACACCTCTACCATGGCCAGCCCAAACCGGCATTGCGGATCATGGGGGTATTCGCTCGCCAGAGCCTGATACAATCCGGCGGCATCTTCCAGCCGTCCCTGTTGCTGCAGACGGTTGGCTTGTTGCAGGCGCTCTTCGGCGGTGGGATCCATCGCAATTACCGGCTTATTGGGCTTATTGACTAAGGAATGGAAAACAATGGCAGGCGACTATAACAAAAGCGTACTGGTGACGGGTTGCTCCTCGGGTATCGGGCGAGCGACCGCCGATTTACTCAAGGATGAGGGGTTTCGGGTTTTCGCCACAGCGCGTACCCGCGAAGATATCGATGAGCTTACCCACGCCGGTTTTGAGACGATCAGCCTGGATGTCAGCGATCCCCAGTCGGTACGCAATTGCATGGTGGAAGTGGACCAGGCTTGCGACGGGAAACTGTTTGGCCTGGTCAACAATGCCGGCGTCGGTCAACCAGGCGCTTTGGAAGATATCAGCAGGGAAACGCTGGAGAAACAATTCCAGGTCAATGTGTTCGGTTGCCATCAGTTGACCCGTCATGCCCTGCGAATGATGCGAGTACAGGGTGCCGGTCGAATCGTGCAGATCAGCTCGATGCTGGGGTTCGTCGCGATTCCGTATATAGGGGCATACAACGCCAGCAAATATGCGCTTGAAGGCCTGAGCGACACGTTGCGCCTGGAACTGATGGGCTCGGGAATTTTCGTATCGCTGGTCGAACCCGGCCCGATCGAAAGCCATTTCCGGAACACCGCAACGAGCCTGTTTACGGAGGAGATTACGGCCGCCGGCAGCGCCCACCAGCAGGCGTACCAGAAAATGCATGAGCGTTACCAGAGCGGGCAATCCGTCTCGAAATTTGCGCTGGGACCGGAAAAAGTGGCCGCGGTCGTACTCAAGGCGATGACCAGCACGAGACCGAAGGCACGATATCGTGTAACCACGCCGGCCACGCTGGCGGCGGTATTGAAGCGTTTGTTGCCGACTCGTTGGCTGGACCAGGCCATGTTGCGACTCGGCTGACGTGGGCAAGCACTTGAAAAACGGCGCCAAGGCCTTATCTTTCGAAGCCCACGGTCCTCAAGGAGCCGTCTGTGCCCATATACGAATACCAGTGTAAGGAATGCGAGCATAGTCTCGATGCCTTGCAGAAGATCGGTGACGAACCGTTGCTGACTTGCCCTTCGTGTGGCCGGCAGAGCCTGAAACGACTGGTCTCGGCGCCGCGATTCCGGCTCAAGGGCAAGGGCTGGTACGAAACCGATTTCAAGACCGGCCGTCAGCGCAACCTGGCGGGTGACGACAATAAGGCCGCGCCAGTGGACAAAAAAAAGGCCGCGTCCGAAAAATCTGCAAACGGCAAACCGGCCAAGGGGAAAAGCGGCGCCGACGCCGCGAAAACCACGACCGTCAAGTCGTCCGGCTGATGACCGCCCCGGCAGGGTCGTTTACCGGCCGCCGGCAGACTGGCGTTCACCCGATTTGGCTTGCCAGCCAACCGGCCAGACCCTAGAATTTCGCATCTTTTTTACCGCGGCACAGCCGCTGCAACGGACGATCAGCATGCGCAGCCATTATTGTGGCCAGGTCAATGAAAACCATATCGACCAGACCCTGGAAGTCTCGGGCTGGGTCCACCGCCGTCGTGACCACGGGGGCGTAATTTTTATCGATTTGCGGGATCGCGAAGGATTGCTGCAAGTGGTCTTCCACCCGGATGCGCCGGAGATTTTCGCACTGGCAGAGCGCGTGCGCGGCGAATACGTGCTCCACGTCAAAGGCCGGGTGCGCAGGCGTCCCGAGGATACCGCCAACCCGAAAATGCCGACCGGCCAAGTGGAACTGCTGGCCGAAGAACTGACCATCCTGAATACCTCGGACACGCCGCCGTTTCATCACGACGAACATGCCAACGAAGAATTGCGCCTGCGCTATCGCTATCTCGACCTGCGCAAGGCGGAGGTGCAGGCCCGGCTCATCATGCGTCACCAGGTCACACGTGCGTTGCGCCGCTATCTCGATGACAACGGCTTCATCGACATAGAAACCCCGATGCTGACGCGCGCGACGCCGGAAGGCGCCCGCGATTACCTGGTGCCCAGCCGGACCCACCCAGGGCAGTTTTTTGCCTTGCCCCAGTCGCCGCAACTGTTCAAGCAACTACTGATGATGTCGGGCATGGATCGTTACTACCAAATCGTGCGCTGTTTCCGCGACGAGGATCTGCGCGCCGACCGGCAGCCCGAGTTCACCCAGCTCGATGTCGAGGTTTCGTTCATGGACGAGGCGGGCATCATGGGTCTGATGGAAGTGATGATTCGCGAGTTGTTCAAGGAAATCCTCGATGTAGATCTGGCCGACCCGTTTCCGCGGATTAGCCATGCTGAAGCAGTGCAGCGTTTCGGTACCGATTGCCCGGACCTGCGCATTCCGCTGGAACTGGTCGAAGTCTCAGACCTGATGGACGGGGTTGAATTCAAGGTGTTCGCGGGCCCGGCTGCGGATGCCAAAGGCCGCGTTGCGGTACTCAGAGTACCTGGCGGCAACAAGCTGACCCGCAAAGCGATTGACGACTACACCACCTTTGTCGGCCGCTTCGGCGCTCGCGGGCTTGCCTACATCAAGGTCAATGAGAAAGACAAAGGCCGCGATGGCCTGCAATCGCCGATCCTCAAATTCCTGCCGGACGCCGTGGTCGACAGCCTGCTCGAACGCACCGGGGCCGAAGATGGTGACCTGCTGTTCTTCGGCGCGGACATGGCGCAGGTGGTCAACGATGCGCTCGGCGCTTTGCGAGAGAAGCTCGGTCATGACCTGGGCCTGGTCGAGGAAGGCTGGCGGCCGCTGTGGGTTGTCGATTTCCCGATGTTTGAACGCGACGCAGAGGATGTACGCTGGAATGCTCTGCATCACCCGTTTACCGCGCCCGCAAACAACGATCCCGCGGCCTTGAAAGCCGACCCCGAAAATGCGCTGTCACGCGCTTACGACATGGTGTTGAACGGATCGGAAGTCGGTGGCGGCTCGTTGCGTATCGATAACCGCGAGATGCAAACGGCCGTGTTTGAGTTGCTTGGCATCGGCGAAGAAGAAGCCCGGGAAAAATTTGGTTTCCTGCTGGAGGCTCTGCGTTATGGCTGCCCGCCCCACGGCGGAATCGCCTTCGGCCTGGACCGGTTGGTGATGCTGCTCGCCGGTGCTGACAGTATCCGCGAAGTGATTGCTTTTCCGAAAACGCAATCCGCGCATTGTCCGCTGACCGACGCACCGGGGGCTGCCGATGAGCGGCAATTGCGCGAACTCGGCATTCGTATTCGCCGCCCGCGGGCTGACGAAAAACCGCAGTAAGGGATTGGCGGTCGAATGAATCGTGCCGACGAATGTGTGGTTGTCGTCCATGGTTTGTGGATGCACGGGTTTACCTCTTTGCCGATGGCGGGGCATCTGCGCCGAAAAATGCATTGCCCGGTCTATACCTTCGATTACTGGTCTACGCTGCGTTCCCTCGATCACAACTCGGACCGGCTGTTCGATTACTGCCGGGCCCTCGATGAACACACTGTGCACCTGGTCGGCCACAGCCTGGGCGGCCTCGTCGTGGTCAATATGCTGAATCGCCAGGACTTCGATCGACCGGGGCGGGTGGTGGCGATCGGCTCACCATTCGCCCATTCCGAGTCGGGTAAGCGGTTCGCCAAAATTCCGTTGCTCGGAAAGGCTCTTGGGCGCAGCATCTCGCAGGCGCACAGCCGGGAACCGATGGCTTACCGCGGTGGGCGCGAGATTGGCGTAATCGCCGCCGCGAAGCCACGGGGACCGGGGAAAATCCTCGGCAGCATGGATGCGCCGCACGATGGCATCGTTTTTGCCGATGAAACGCGGTTGCCCGGGGCGAAAGAAATCCTGGAGATGCCCGACCAGACCCACACGACTTCCTATTTCTCCCGCCGGGCCGCCAACCGGGCCGCGGATTTCCTGCGCAACGGAAAATTTTGACTTGTCTGCCTGCCACCCGGGCGGCAGCCGCATTATTTCTTCATCATCTGTTTGAGGCGATACACCAGGTCCAGCGCCTGGCGTGGGGTCAGGCCATCTGCATCGATCGTTTGCAATAGCTCGGTCGTCGGATCGGGTTCGGGCTCGTCCATCGCCGGCGGCGCCAGCGCCAGTTCGGCCTGGCCGTCGCGACCGGCCATCCCCAGTTGCTGCTGTTCCAGTCTTTCCAGGTATTGCCGGGCATGGCGGATCGCTCGTTGCGGCATCCCGGCCAGCGCGGCGACCTGCAGTCCGTAACTTTGGTTGGCCGGGCCCTCCCTGACGCTGTGCAGGAAAATCAGTTTGCCGTTGTGCTCGATCGCGTCGAGGTGGACGTTGCGGCAGCTTGGCAATTCCTTGGCCAGGTCGGTCAGTTCGAAGTAGTGGGTTGCGAACAGCGTAAACGCACCGATATGTTCCGCAATATAGTGGGCGCTCGCCCAGGCCAGCGACAGGCCGTCGAAGGTGCTGGTGCCGCGGCCGATTTCATCGAGCAAGACCAGGCTGCAACGCGTCGCGTTGTTCAGGATGTTTGCCGTTTCCGACATCTCGACCATGAACGTCGAGCGGCCGCCGGCCAGGTCATCGGCCGCGCCAATGCGGGTGAATATACGATCCAGCGGGCCGATGATCGCTTTTTTGGCCGGCACGAAACTGCCGATGTGGGCAAGAATCGCGATCAGGGCGGTTTGCCGCATATAGGTAGACTTGCCGCCCATGTTGGGTCCGGTGATCACCAGCATGCGGCGCTGTTCGTCGAGTTCGATGCTGTTGGGCACGAAGGGATCATCGAGGACCTGTTCGACGACCGGGTGGCGGCCGTCCGTGATATTCAGTATCGGCTGATCGCGCAGTTCGGGGCGGCACAGGTCCAGTGTGATCGATCGTTCAGCCAGGTTGCCCAGCACATCGATCTGCGCCAGCGCACTCGCACTGTCTTGCAAGGCCGGCAGCACCTCGCCCAGCGTCTCCAGCAATTCTTCGTATAACTGTTTTTCCCTGGACAGGGAGCGCTCCCTGGCGCTCAGGACTTTTTCCTCGAAGGCCTTGAGTTCCTCGGTGATGAATCGCTCGGCCGATTTCAGCGTTTGCCGGCGGGTGTATTCGGCAGGTACCTGGTCCGAATACAGGCGCGAAATCTCGATGTAATAGCCGTGCACGCGGTTGTAACCGACCTTGAGTCCACGGATACCGGTTCTTTCTTTTTCTCTGGCCTCGAGGTCGAGCAAAAACTGATCGGCGTTTTCGCTCAGCGAGCGCAGTTCGTCCAGTTCTTCGTCGTAGCCGGTGGCGATCACACCGCCATCGCGAATCAGTACCGGCGGCGTTTCGATGATGGCACGTTCCAGCAACTCACGGGTGTCGGGATGTTCTCCGGCCAGGCCGCGCAAGCGGCGCAGCAAAGCCGCTTGCGCGTTCGCCAGGATCTCGCCGAGCCGGGGCAGCCGCGCGAGGCTGTCGCGGAGTTGCGCCAGGTCCCTGGGTCTGGCCGATTTCAGCGCGATCCGTGAAAGAATGCGTTCAAGGTCGCCAACACCTGCAAGACACTCGCGGCTGTCGCGGTGAGCGCCGCTTTCTGCCAGTTCCGCCACCGCCTGGTAGCGATCTTCGAGTATCGATGCGTCGCGCAGCGGCCGGTTGATCCAGCGGCGCAACAGCCTGCTGCCCATGGCGCCGGCGCAATGATCCATGATCCCGGCCAGCGTGTTCTTGTGATCGCCGCTGAGGCTGAATTCGAGTTCGAGGTTGCGCCGGGTCGCGGCATCCATGACCAGCGCCTGGTCGCGCGTTTCGACGCGCAGGCCCCGAATGTGCGGTACCGCGCTGCGCTGGGTATCGGCAACGTACTGCAACAAGCACCCGGCCGCGCACAACGCCTGACCGAGGACGTCGCCGCCAAATCCACTGAGATCGCGGGTGCCGAATTGCCGGCACAGCAGATCGGTCGCGGTTTCCTGGTCGTAATGCCAGGGCGGTCGCCGCCTGGTACCCGGCT
>BFAU01000050.1 GCA_008975185.1 bacterium MnTg04
TGAAGTCGCGCGCAGCCTGTCGCCGTCCGGCCGTTACCTGATGCTGGTCGTCGAGAACGAAAAAGACGAGCCGGGGCAAAGCGGAAAAATGCCCAACTATGTAACCAGCAGCGGTTACACGGAGATTGGCGATATCCGATCGAGGGTAAACCGCAACCCGCCGTCCGGCCAGGATATCTTGCTGATCGATTTGCAGGACGGGTCGTTCGAAAAGCTGGACCTGGGCGTATTGCCGGGGATCAAAAAGGACCCGCTGAGAAAAATCCGCAAGGAAGCGATCGAATGGCATGTAGAGCGCGGCGCCGACAGGGATCAGGTCGAAGAAAAACTCAAGGCGCCGGATCAACGTACCTTGAGGGTTTTCGAGATTAGCTGGAACGCCAACGGTAACCAAGTCTTGCTGCAAATGGCGGCCAACGACAACAAGGATCGCTGGATGGCGACCGTCGATTTCGAAAAATCCGCCCTGGTGCCGCAGCATCGGCTGACCGACGACGCCTGGATAAACTGGGACAACAACGAGCATGGCTGGATGCCCGATGGCGAATCCTTCTGGTATTTATCCGAGGAATCCGGCTATTCGCATCTTTACCTCAAATCCATCGGCCAGAAAAAACCCCGGCAATTGACCCGCGGTTCATTCGTGGTGACGGAACCCGAAGTCGACGCCTCCGGAATGAGCTTTTATGTTCGAGCCAATCGCGCTCATCCCGGTAACTATGAGATCTACAAGGTACCGGCTGCCGGCGGCAAATTAGCGCAAGTAAGCACGCTGGGCGGCGTCAACGGTTTTAATTTGTCGCCCGACGGGCGGCGCCTGCTGATTACGCATTCATTCTTCGATCGTCATCCCGACCTTTTCGTGCAGGACGCCGAGACGGGCGCCGATCCGTCGCGGCTGACCGACACGGTTTCTGCGCAATACAAGGCCATCGACTGGGTCATACCCGAGATCGTCGAGGTGCCATCGAGCCAAGTGGACCGGCCTGTCTATTCGAAGCTCTACCTGCCCGTCGATTACGATCCGGACAAAAAATACCCGGCAGTAATGTTCGTACACGGCGCCGGATACACTCAGAACGCGCACATGGGCTGGCCGTATTATTTTCGCGAGTTCATGTTCCACACGCTGCTGACGCAAAACGGCTATATCGTCATCGATATGGATTACCGCGCGTCCAAGGGCTATGGGCGCGGCTGGCGAACCGCCATCTATCGCAACATGGGGCATCCGGAGCTCGAGGATTTTATCGATGGCGTGGATTTCCTGGTGGAAAACTATAACGTGGACCGCGACCGCGTCGGTATCTACGGGGGGTCCTATGGCGGATTCATGATCTTCATGGCGCTGTTCCGTGCGCCCGATCTTTTCGCCGCGGGCGCCGCGCTCAGACCCGTCGTTGACTGGCGGCATTACAACCATGGCTATACGTCGCGAATACTCAACACGCCCGAGATCGACCCGATGGCTTTCGAGCGCAGTTCGCCGATCGAGTTTGCCGAGAATTTACAAAAGCCGCTTCTGATTGCCGCGGGCATGCAGGACGACAACGTTTTTTTTCAGGATTCGGTATTGCTGGTGCAGCGTCTGATCGAACTGCAAAAGGAAGATTTTGAAATCGCGATTTATCCACTGGACCCGCACAGCTTCGTGCATGCAGATTCCTGGCTGGACGAGTACCGCCGAGTTTTCAAATTGATGGAGCGACATGTAAAACCGGAATGATTTCCAGCGAACATCAAAGCGCCGGTGACCGCATGAGCGGGCACCGGCGCGTGTCTGCAGGGCTGGTCGCTCGCCGTTGGTTTACTCGCTGGCGCTTTCCCGGGTAAAAGCGACCAGCGTCCTGGCGGCCAGGCAACCACTTGCCAGGAACTCGCCGTAGGCGTGGACACCCATGCCGGCTTGGAGGTCCGCCAGCTCAACGCGTTCAATGGTCTGGGTATTTTCCTCGGTATCTCGAGTGATCAGCAGAATGCGCGTTTCACTGCTGGTCACAATACAACGATCGCCGACCTCGCTACTGATCAAAAGACTGCCACTTTCCAGATCAATATTCAGAATAATGCCTTTGAGGCGGTCGACAAAGTCGGCGATGCGTTTCAGGATCACCAGCGCCGATTTAACGACGGCCGGTGAGCCGGCGGACAGGCTGATCACGCCGTCAACCAGACCACGGTATCCCGCTTGAATCTCGCTGGCAGCCAGCTCCGCTCCATCGAGTGCGAAGATGCGCGTTCCTGCTTGCAGCTGAACCTGGACTGCCGATCCGGGAGTGAATCCCTGGTTCGGGGCGAGCAGGAAGCCGAACCGGCCAGTGTCAGGATCGACCCGGGACGCCGTGATTCCACGCAGGTGGGCAAATGCGCCGAGGGGGCCGAGTTCTATCGTGACTGTGTCCAGTGCGATGCGCCGGCGGGTATCGACATCGTCGCCGGGGATCGCGCCGACGAATGGCGCCGGGAATCCGATCGCCGTTAGTTCCTGTCCGCGAGTCAACAGGTCGAACCTGGCTGGATCGCCCTGCTGATCGAAGATTCCGGTGTTTTCAGACACGCGGACCACGATGCAATGACCAAAATTCAGGCCATCGTCGGTATTGTCCGCATCGGCAATGACATGCCTGGGGCAAAGCACGAAGCGCTGATTGCCAGCATCGAGACGGATGATCAAGCCGTGAACGCGGGCGAGTTTGCCCAGACGCGTGAAGCGATCGATGCGAATGAAAATCACCGGGCGAACGGTCACTTCACCATTCGTCGTCGACACGGTAATCGATTTTTCTGCATCGAAATCCAGTTCGATATGCAGCAGGCCATCGGCGAGGACCTGGATCGGTTCGCTTGGGAAAAGGTCGATACGACCATCGACCGGCAACGGTGGACTGATCCTGACGGCGATATCGCCGTTCTCGTCATACTCGATCAGCTCGAGATCGGTCAGAATCATACGGATTCTTCGGTACTGGCCCGCCGGCACATCCTCGATGGCGATTATGTCGGCGACGTTGCCCAGACCCAGCAGATCGATGGTCACAGGATCGGACAAGACACTGACCGGACCATCCGGCCCGATCAAAAAGATCGCTGAGATGCTCGCGTTCACCTCATCGAAACGAAAATCCGGGCCATCGGTCAGCGATATCGCAACAGTCCCGATTTGCGCTGATAGAGGCGGCCGGTCCGCCGTACTGGTATCGTCGGCGCCGCCACAGGCGGCCAGCGTGGCGGCCAATAACAAAGCGGCGAGGATTTTCAGTTTAAAATGATTCATGAGACCTTCCTTTTCTGGGCTAAACGGTTGGCCAGTCAGACTTGCGGACGAATGGCCGCTGTTTAGCGGGTTTATGGAATTAACGCAGGGTTCAGCCAATGGTTGACCCTGGGCGGATAAAAAAAGAACATCTGTCGTCTGCGTAGCAAGAAACGCTGGAATCTGGATGGGGGCCGTACGCTTGCTCGATGAACTGGCAAAACTCGAAGAAACGGCAAGACGGCTCGAACCGGATCAGGGGCAGCGCGCCGCGCTGAACCGTGGTGTCGAGGCGTATGCCAACCAATTCCTGAACGCTTTGCCAGGCCTGAAAACCTATGTGGCAGATGACTCGTCGAGCGCGCCGCAACCACCCGCCATTGCGGATGATCCGATCGGGCTTGCGAAGGCGCTTGCCTACCTGGAAGACGCTGTCGACCGGACCGGGATTAACCCGGCATCCGGCGGCCACATCGGCTATATACCCGGCGGCGGCGTATATACGGCCGCACTGGGCGATTACCTGGCCGATGTCTTCAATCGTTATGCAGGCATACTGTTTGCAGGCCCCGGTGCGGTGCGCCTGGAAAAAAGCCTGTTGCGCTGGATGGGCTCGCTGATCGGTTTTCCGGAAGGGGCGGCCGGCGACCTGACCTCGGGTGGCAGCATGGCCAACCTCACCGGCATCGTTGCCGGCCGGGAGGCGCACGAGGTGAGGGCTGTCGATATTCCGCGGACCGTGGTTTATCTAAGCGAGCATGCGCATCATTCGATAGAGAAAGCGCTACGGGTAGGCGGACTCGGTGAGTGCGTGCTCCGGTTTCTGGAGCTGGATGAGCGCTACCGAATCAAGCCGGATGCACTGGCGGCGGCGATAGCGACCGACCGGGCGGGCGGGTTGATTCCGTGGCTGGTCGTCGCCTCGGCTGGCACCACCGATGTCGGCGCCGTGGATCCGCTCGATGCCCTGGCCGATATCTGCCGGCAGCACCACCTCTGGTTACATATCGACGCCGCCTATGGGGGTTTCTTCGTGCTTTGCGACGCGGCGAAGGAATTGCTCGGCGGTATGTCGCGTGCGGATTCGGTGGTCATGGACCCGCACAAGGGACTGTTTCTTCCCTATGGCAGCGGTGCGGTGCTGGTGCGTGACCAGGCCGCGATGCACAAGGCTTTTAATTACCAGGCCCATTACATGCAGGATGCCGTCCAGGATGTCGCGACGATGTCACCGGCCGACCTGTCGCCCGAGTTGAGCCGGCCGTTTCGGGGTTTGCGCCTGTGGCTGCCGCTGATGGTCCACGGCCTGGCGCCGTTTCGCGCCGCATTGGACGAGAAGCTGCTGCTGGCAAAATATTTTCACCGAGAAATCCAGAAAGTGGCCGGTTTTGAAGCCGGACCGGAGCCGCAACTGAGTGTGGCGACCTATAGATATGTTCCAAAAAGCGGTGACGCCGACCGGTTCAACAAGCAACTGGTCGACGAATTGCAAAAAGACGGCCGGGTTTTTATCTCCTCTACCCGCATCAATGGCCGGTTCGTCTTGCGCGCGGCGATACTCAATTTTCGCACCCATCGCGATACAGTCGATCTGACTATAGAAATCCTGGCCGATGCGGCGATGCGGCTGGCGAAAACCTAGGTGATATAGATGGCGCGAAAATATCCGCCACTAAAAATTATCGGGTTGCTTGCGCTTGTCTGTTTGTTGCCCGCCTGTGCAGCACGACCCGATTATCATGGCACGGTGCCTGTGGAAGCGCGGCTCGACCCGGAAGCCGGCCTCGAACTGGTTCGGGTCCGGGAGCATCTGGATGTTTCCAGTGCGGCGGTGCGCGATGACAGTTTGTTACTCGATCTGGAACTCGATGGCAGGCCTTTTCACGGCCAGGCCACTCGTTCCACGCAGTTCGATATCGATATTCATACAGACTGGTTGCCGGTATTTTTTATCGAGGAAATCAGCCGGCAGAGTCTTGACGAAGAGAATTACGGCGCAACCAGGATTCCGGTGTTCGACGAGGTTCAATGGCAGGAGATTTCCAGGTGTGTCATTGATTCGTTTACACCCAGCCGGCCATTACAGGGTGTCGTTATTAACTCTCGCGATACCGCGGTATACGCGTACCGGAACCAGGACGGCAGCATCGTGACTGAGACCGACCGCTCGAAATGGCCGACCGGGATTCCGCTGACCAATGTGCTGCGGCTGGAGAAACAGGCGGACCTCTTGCTGGACATCATCGGCGCCTATCTCGACGAGACCGGGGTACGCAGCGGGCAGGTGTTGTTCAAAACCGGTGAGCTCGGGCCGCACGCGAGGCCGCTGGTCATCGTCGACCGAGCCCGGGACCAGATCGGAGATCTACCGTGCCCAGCGCCAGGCGATACGCAGGGCGCAGAAATATATCTATATGGAGAACGCCTATTTCTCAAGTTCAGCCATTCTCTACGAACTGGTAAAGGCGCGCATGCGCGGTGTCGATGTCAGGGTCATCATACCGATGGAAGGCAATCACGGGATCATGAATCTGGCAAACGTCGTGTCCGCCAACACCTTGTTAAAATATGGCGCGCGCGTCTATATTTACCCTGGCATGTCGCATGTCAAGGCGGCCATTTATGACGGCTGGTTGTGCTTCGGCTCTGCCACCATGGACAAAATGAGTTTCCGGGTTCAGCGCGAGATGAACATCGCCAGTTCGGATCCGGAGTTTGCGCGGCTGGCCATCGAAAAAGTATTTCACAAGGATTTTGCGGCAGCGGAGGATTTGACCAACCCCTTGCCGGAAGACTGGAAAAACACGCTGGCCAGGATAGTCGCCAGCCAGCTTTAATAATCAATTAGCGGTAACAGCAGAAAAAACGAAAAAATGGCGAAGAAAAAACAACCTGCCTGGGCCGCATTGGCGGATCGTGAATTGCTCGATCTGCGTTTTTGCGATCTGGGTTTATCGCTGGCAGGCACGGTGCTCGAGGATCGGGTCGAGCGCCTTTACGATGAACTCGCCGATCGGGAGATCGAATTCCGGCCGCACTGCTGGCTCGGCGAGGAGTGGTTTTCGCCCAATGGCGTGCCCGGTATCGCGATCGCTTTTTATCTCGCCCATCCGCGGCTGATGAAGCTGGAACGAAAAATGATGATGGAGGTGGAAGGCGGCAGCGAGAGCTGGTGCCTGAAATTGCTGAGGCATGAAACGGGCCACGCCCTGGATACGGCATTCGGGTTGAGCCGCCGCGTTCGCTGGCGCAGGGTTTTTGGCAATCCCCACAAGCCTTACCCGAAAACCTACTGGCCAAAGCCAACCAGCAAGCGCTATGTGCAACACCTGGCGTTGTGGTATGCGCAAGCGCACCCGGCCGAGGATTTTGCCGAGACTTTCGCCGTGTGGCTTAAACCGCGCTCGCGCTGGCGGCACGATTATCAGTCCTGGCCGGCTCTGGGCAAGCTCGAATATATCGATGAATTGATGGGCGATATCGCCGGGCGCAAGGCGAAAGTCTGTAGCCGCCGGCACGTCGCCTCGATCAGAAACCTCAAGATGACGCTGCGCGACCACTATGCGGACAAGCGCGCGCTGTACACGATCGATCATGCCGAACTGCACGACCAGGAATTGCGCCGCCTGTTCGTGGATAACCACCGGGCGAAAAAAAACGCCATGACCGCCGCAACTTTTTTGCGCCGCCATCGCCGCCAGTTGTGTGAGGTCGTGGCATTCTGGACCGGGCAGAATTCCTATGGCGTACACCAGGTGCTCCGCGAAATGCAGCAGCGCTGTCTCGAGCTGGGTCTGCGGGTCGGGCAGCAGGAAGAAGTCGCCATGCAACAGGCGGTTGCCATGTTGTCCACCCACATTATCAGCTACCTGCACAGCGGCAGGTACAGGATTGCCGTATGAAGAAGTTGCGCGTCCTGGTATTGGCGCACGAGGACCTGATCCCGCCGGACCATGACACGGATCTGGACGAATCGGCGATGCTGGCTTGCCAAACCGAGTACGACATTTGCGCCACCGTTCGTGAGGCCGGGCACGATGTCAGGGTACTCGGCCTGCGTTATGACCTGGGAGTGCTGCGCAAGACCCTGGTGGAATGGAAGCCGCACATTACTTTTAACCTGCTCGAGGAATTTCACGACGTAACCGCTTACGATCATCATGTCGTCGCCTATCTGGAGTTAATGAAACAACGTTACACCGGTTGCAACCCCAGTGGGTTGTTCCTGTCGCGCGACAAGGCGCTGAGCAAGAAGATCATGATTTTTCATCGCATACCGACAGCGCGTTTCACGATCGGCAAGGCAGGGCGGCGAATTGCCGGGCTGGGTAAACTTCGTTACCCGTTGATGATCAAGTCCGCGACGGAGGATGCTTCACTGGGGATCGCGCAGGCCTCACGGGTTATGGACGAAGACAAGGTGCGTGAGCGAGTCGCGTTTATACATGAGCAAACTGGAACCGACGCCCTGATCGAGGAATACATAGCCGGGCGCGAACTGTATGTCGGCGTCATGGGGAATCACCGGCTGACGGCTTTTCCGGTCTGGGAGATGGATTTCGGCAGCCTGCCTGCCGACAGGGCGCGGGTGGCGACGCGCAAGGTCAAGTGGGATCTCGCATACCGCAAGAAATACGGCATCAGCAGCAAGCGGGCAACCGATCTGCCGCCGGAACTGGAAAAACGCATCCAAAAAATCGGCCGGCGCGTATACAAGGCGCTGCAATTAAGCGGTTACGCGCGCATCGATCTTCGCCTGACCGATGACGAAAAGGTTTTCGTGCTGGAAGCGAATGCCAACCCCGAGCTGTCTTATGGCGACGATTTCGCCGAAAGCGCGGAAGCGGCTGGCTATTCCTACCGCGACTTGCTCGAGCAGATCATCCGCATGGGGCTAGGCTATCGGGCCGCCTGGCGGGATTAACAGGCTTTCTCAACAGCCTGTTAGCTACCGTCATTCGTTGTCTTCCGGCTCTCCGCTGTGGCGCGCAAACCAGTCGAGAATATTCGCCGCCTTGGCGATCAACTGGCTGGGTCTGGCCGCGATACCGTGTGAGGCCCCGGGGACACGGACCAGCGCAGTATCTATTTTTCTCAGTTTCAGCGCCTGGTAAAACTGCTCGCTTTCAGAAATCGGCGTGCGCAGGTCTTGCTCACCGGTCAACAGCATGGTCGGCGTGCTCACATTGCCGACCAGCGACAAAGGCGAGCGTCGCATGTACTCGTCCTGGTGTTCCCACGGTGGGCCCGGGAACCAGTACCGGTAGACGAAACTGTAAATATCCGCGGTCAGCGCAAAGCTGTACCAGTTGATCACCGGTTTGGCAGCCACGGCCGCCCGGAAACGATCCGTCTTGCCGACGATCCACGCGGTCAAAACGCCGCCACCGCTGCCGCCGGTTACATAAAGCTGATCCGGGTCGACATAGCCTTTCGCCAGCACTGCGTCCACACCCGACATCAGGTCATCGTAATCGTTGCCCGGGTAAGCATGATGAATCAGGTTGCCGAATTCCTGGCCATAGGAAGTGCTGCCGCGAGGGTTGGTATAGAGCACCACATAGCCCGCGCTGGCATAAAGCTGGATCTCGGCTGCAAACCGCGGCCCATAGTTGGCAAACGGTCCGCCGTGAATCTCCAGGATCAGCGGGTATTTCCTTGCCGGGTCGAATCCTGGCGGCTTGACGATCCAGCCATGCACCGGCCGTTGATCGAAACTGCTCTCGAACCAGATCTCCTCGACCTGGCCCAGTGTCTTGCGGGCAAACAAATCGTCATTGACCGCGGTCAGTTTGCGGGCCTTGCCACCGCGACCATCGACGACTGCGAGGTCGGCTGGGCGATATGCGCTGACCTGGGTGAACGCGATCCGGTCGCGACCGCCTATGCTGAAACTCGATGCGCCGTATGGTCGCCCGAGCGTCGTGCCGCCGAGTGAATCGGTTACCCGGCGCAGTTTGCCGGACAATGACAGATACGCGATGCGCGTGTTGCCCTGGTCGTCGTACTGAAAATAAATGCCTTTGCCATCGCGACTGAAGCGCGGGTTTCGCAGGTTGCGATCGAAGTCATCGCTGAGTACCCGTGAACCCGTGCCATCGGCGTTCATGACATACAATCGGGCGTTGTCATAGCCTTGCAGGTGGTCATCGAAGCCGGTGTAGGCGATCAGCCGGCCGTTTCGCGAGATCGCCAGGCTGCCATCGGGGCCTTGACGATCGGTCAGCGCCTGGGTTTCGCCGTCATCGACGCTGATCTTGTAGATCTCGGTATTGAACGCGTCGTATTCCCAATCGTCATGTCGATTGGCGGAGATCAGGATGTGCTCGCCATCAGGTGTCCAGCGTATGGCCGTGTCATGGTTAAAGTTTCCGCCGGTGATCTGTCGCGGCGTGCCGCCTTCGGCGGGGACGACAAAAACCTGGGTGTATCCCTGCTCGAGAAAACCCCGGCCGTCGAAGCGATAAGTAAGGCTGTCGATCACCCTCACCGGATCCGCCCATTTCGCGCCCTTCGGCTTGGCAGGCATTTCCGCGCCGCCATTCGCTTTCTCCGGCACATGCATCGTAAAAGCCAGTTGCCGGCCGTCGGGTGACCAGGACAGATTGCCTGCGCTATGGGTCAGCCGCGTGACCCTTGCGGTCTGGCCGCTATCCAGCCAACGCAGCATTATTTCCATGCGGCCGTCGATCCGGGCCAGATAGGCCAACCGCTTGCCATCGGGCGACCAGCGCGGCGAGACGTGGCTGACCAGCCCGCTGGTCAATGGCCGCAGGTCGTCACCGTCATAGCCGATGATCCACAGGTTCGATCTCGCACGGTCATTCATGATGTCCATGAAATTGCGTACGAAGATGACTTTGTCGCCATCGGGGGAGACTTGCGGATCGCTGACGAATTCAAGATCGAACACATCACGCGCCGTGAAACGCTCGGAGGCCTGGAGCGGTGCCCCGAAAGCCGCCAGGACCAAAAGAATATTTACAGCGATCGTTCGTGCATTCATAAGCTTACGTTTCCGGGTTTGGCGATGATCCCGCGGCTGGACTCACAAGCCACGTTGCGGGATGTCGATATTGCCACAGCAATGGATCCGGTATGCGTTTCAGGAGGGGCAAGGGGCGGGAAAAAAGAACCCGCCTGCGCGGCGGGTCCAAATATTTTTGGTTTTTTTTATTATGCGGCCAATATTCACTTTGGCTGAAAGGAAAACCTGCGAATAATGATGCAGAATTCGTGCCGTAAGAAAGATTTATCAGGAAAACAAAGGCTTACGGAGCGCCTAGCAAAGCCCGCGGCAGCGATTTGTAAAGAAAACCGACATTATCCGGCTCCGAGCGTCAAGATGGCGCATAACTAACTGCCGGGCGACTTGCCTTGCGCGATTGTTGCGTGGCTTTTAGGGTAAACATTCGATGATCCTGAACTTTTCGAAAGCAGATCGTGCGGAAGTTGTAGCCGTATTGTGTTCGGCTTTTCGCGACTACCCGGTGATGCGTTACGTGCTGGCGGGCAGCGTCGATCGTTACGATGCGCATCTTGCCCAACTCATCGGTTACTACGTTGATTCGCGACTGCTGCGCGACTGGCCAGTTATTGGCATTCGTGTTCAAGGTGAGATCGTTGCCGTTGCCATGGGCAACGAGCCGGTCGCGAAGCCCGCACCGGATGAACTCAAACGTGCGTATGCGCGACTGCACGAAATTCTTAGTGAAGATGCGTTTGAGCGATTGGACGCCTTTGAGACGGTGAGCGATCGCAACGAGCCGAAGTACCCGCATTATTTTCTCGGCATGATTGGTGTTAAACCCGCTTTTCAGGGGAAGGGCCATGCGGCGGCTTTGATCGAGGAGTTCTGTAGCTTGTCTGCAGCGGACCGTCACTCGCAAGCGGTTGTCCTGAGTACCGAAGATCCGAACAACCTGCCTTTCTATGAGAAAATGGGTTTCCGTATTGTTGCCGACGCCGAAGTCGGTGAATTGCATACCTGGTGCCTGGCAATGCCGACGCCCGGGCCAGGGTAAGGTTGGCGACTTTTGCTAGAGAGCTTTCGGAAATTCGCTTTGTTTCTGCGACCGGTCAGGCCGCTGGCTTTTGCCGGGCTGTTTCTTTTTGCCGCAATGTTCGCCTGGAATACGATCGGGGTCGCAGATGGATCGGGGGAACAATGGGTGATTCCGTCCATTTTGGGCTTTCTCTGGGCGCTGTCGGTGTACAGTTTCATTGCCAGCTTCCAGCATGTACCTGTCAAAGCGGATTCGCAGGCTTCATTCCTGGCAAAGTTTAGGGCTGTTTTTCGTCGCGCGCCTTACTGGGTTCTGGCATTCCTGGCGCTGACCAGCAGCGTGGCCGTTTTGGTCCTGTCGTATCGCCTGTTTTCGGTCTGGCTCCAGGATTTCGGTATTCACTAAGCCGCCGGCCATCGACTTCAAGCCATGCATAGGTTTTGTCATTGCTTATTCTCACGCACCTGCCGGCGCATAAGCGCTGCCAGTTGCCGATGGTCTTTTCCCGACACCGATTCCAGGTTCGCGGCAAGGTGCTCGACGGCGTCAGTACCCAGGTTCTGGTCGAGTTTGAATTTTGCACTCAGCGACTCCAGCGGCAGGGAAAAGCCGACGATGCCCCCCAGTTTCCTGGCAAGGTCAGCATTTCCTGCCGGTCGCCAGGGATTCGGCAGCGAAGATTCGTATTGCTGGCTAAGACGGTCAACCAGCACATACAACTCGGCTGGATCGGTAATCAGCGTGGCAACCGCCTGGACGTGAACCACGGCGTAGTTCCACGTGGGCACGGTGTCCGCCAGGTACCAGTTCGGCGACACGTATCCGTGGGGCCCCGTGAAAACGGCGGTGCTGGCATTGCCCTCGAGGTGTTCATGATGCCTGTTTGGCCTGGCCATGTGGCCGAGCAGCCGGTTTTTCTCCCGGTCGAGCAGCAAGGGCAGGTGGGTGATGTGGCATTCATCCCCCGCCGGAGTAACCAGTGTTGCAAAACCATGATCTTCGATTACCCTCAGTGCCGCCGCGGTATCCGGCGCCGCGAACCGCTGCGGGACATACATCGTCATCGGTCTGCCAGCTCCAGGTACACGCGGCGATTGTGCTTACCCTTTTTTTCGATTTTAGCGATGATCACCCGACCGATCTCGCTGCTGTTTTTCACGTGGGTGCCGCCGCAGGGTTGCAAGTCGAGGTCGCCGATTTTCAGCAGCCTGATTCTGTCCGATGTACGCGGCGGTTTAACGGACAGCGTGCGGATCAGGTCCGGCCGCTTGTCCAGTTCCTCCCAGTCGGTCCAGATGGTTTCTGCCGCGTGCCCGCCAGCAATAAGCTGGTTAATTTTTTCGCTCACCGCTTCTTTGTCGACCGGCTCCTGCATGTCAAAATCGAGACGGCTTCGTCGTTCGCCGATGGAACCGCCGGTGACGCCGTAGGGGAGCGCGACGCCGAGAAAGTGCAGGCTTGTATGCATGCGCATCAGCCGATAACGGCGCTCCCAATCGATCTCTATTTCCACTGCATCCCCTTCCGCCGGCAATTCATGACCCGCTGCCGGCACATGCAACGCTTCACGCGTGGGGCCGTAAATGGTATCGGTAATCGGCAAGAGATGGCCGCTGGCCAGTTTGAAGATTCCGGTGTCGCCGGGCTGGCCACCGCCTCGCGGGTAAAAAACCGTTTGCTCGAGCACGATTCCGAGCTCACTGACTCGCTCCACCCTGGTTCGACAGGTCTTGCGATACGCATCCTGCAAATACAGCAATTCGGTCATCGTCAACTCCGGCATTCATGGCGAGCCAGGCCCGGCTTTTTCATGAATGCGATCCCGCTAAACCTATGCTATACCCAAGCATGGAGGGAAGAAATGGCTGCGCAATCGAAACAGCGTCTGATCCTGTTGGTGCTGGTGGTTATCGGCACCGCAATCAGCGGAATCAATCCGTATGACCGCCTGACATGGTGGCTGGAAGTGGCGCCGATCCTTGTAGCCATCGCCATACTTGTACCGACGGCTGCAAACTTCCGGCTGACGCCGCTTTTGTACTGGCTGATGGCAGTTCATGCGTTGCTGATGATGGTAGGCGGTCATTACGCCTATGCCAATGTACCGCTCGGTTTTTGGGTGCAGGATTTGTTCGATCTCGCGCGCAATAATTACGACCGTCTTGGCCATGTCCTGCAAGGTATTGTGCCGGCGATGATCGCCAGGGA
>BFAU01000051.1 GCA_008975185.1 bacterium MnTg04
GAAAATTGCGCCTGCATGTCGGTGGGAAACGCGGGATACGGCGCGGGGCGGAGGTTGACAGCCTTGGGCACCTTCCCCCGCATATCAACCTCTTCCCAGTCGCCACCCGTGTTTACGGTTGCCCCTGCTTCACGCAGTTTGCCGAGTATGGCTGCCAGGTGCTCGGGCCGCACATCCCTGACCCGCACCAAACCCCCGGTGATCGCACCAGCGACCAGGTAGGTACCCGCCTCTATCCGGTCCGGCAACACGCGATAATCGGTACCGTGCAAGCGTTCGACTCCCTCGATGACCAGCGTGTCGGTGCCGGCGCCGGTGATCCTGGCGCCCATTTGATTCAGACAGTCGATCAGGTCCACTACCTCCGGTTCGCGTGCTGCATTTTCAATAACCGTCTGCCCATCGGCAAGTGTGGCGGCCATCACCAGGTTTTCTGTGCCGGTGACGGTTACCGTCTCAAGAACCAGCCGTGCACCACGCAGCCTTGCCGACCGGGCACGGATGTAACCGTTGTCGATCTCCACATCGGCGCCCATGGCACGCAGACCCTCGACGTGGATATTCACTGGTCTTGAGCCGATGGCGCAGCCACCGGGCAAGGACACATCCGCTTTCCCATGGCGCGCCAGCATCGGGCCGAGCACCAGGATAGAGGCCCGCATCGTCTTGACGAGGTCGTAAGGCGCTTCGAATTCGGTGATCGTCGTCGAGTCAACCTCGATGGACATATTCTCGTCAACCGTGACGCGTACACCCATGCGCCCCAGCAATTCGATGCTGGTGGTCACGTCGTTCAGGTGCGGGATATTGTCCAGCCGGACCGGCTCGTCAGCCAGCAAGGTAGCCGCGAGTATCGGCAAGGCGGCGTTTTTTGCGCCGGAAACGCGAACCTCGCCTGCCAGCCGTTTGCCGCCATTGATCAGCAGGGAATCCAGAATCAGCCCCTCTGCGCTGCCTGCAGCGCTACCCATTCTTCCGGGCTGTGGGCGCGGATGGATAGTGCGTGAATCTCCCGGCCGACCAGCACGCCCAGCGTGCCGTAAACCAGCTGGTGCCTCTGGATTTTTCCCAGGCCGTCGAACTCTGCCGCAACGACCAGCGCCGTGAAATGGCTGCCGTCGTCACTTTCGACCTCTACGCGGGCGTTCGCAAGCCCGGCAATTATCAGTTCTTCAACTTGTTTTGCCTGCATGATTAACCTTGTATAAACACTGAACCGCTCGTCCCAGAGCCTGAATTGCGGTTAGCCGGGAAATGGGGAGGCTAATACCAAAAAAAACGGCGGGCGAACCATCGCCCAATCCATATTTATCGTGCCTGGCTGACCTGGGTCAGTGTATCATTGATGGCTTTCGCGCAAGAAACAGACACTAAAAATGCTGCTGACTGTCATTGGTATTTTGGCCGGATTCGTGCTGCTGGTCTGGGGGGCGGATCGTTTTGTCCTCGGCGCAGGGGCGATGGCACGAAATTTCGGCGTATCTCCGTTGCTGATCGGCCTGACGATCGTTGGCTTCGCCACCTCGGCGCCCGAAATCATGGTATCCGCGATCGCTTCTATAGGGGACAACCCCGGTCTCGCCATTGGCAACGCGATCGGCTCCAATATCGCCAATATCGGCCTGGTCCTCGGCGCTACTGCCCTGGCCCGGCCAATGCGTATCCAGTCCGAAACCCTGCGCAGGGAAATACCGGCGTTACTGGCGGTGACGCTGCTCAGTGTCATGCTGTTTCTGGATAATTATATCAGCCGCACCGATGGCGTCGTGTTGCTACTGGGCCTGGGTTTGTTGTTACACTGGATGGCGGGCCTCGGTTTCCGTTCGGCGGCGGGCGATCCAATGAGCGCCGAGTACGCGGCCGAGATTCCTGCAGACGTCAGTACACCGACGGCGCTGGCGTGGTTTCTCCTCGGACTTGCGGTTCTGCTCAGCGGCGCCTGGGTGCTGGTATGGGGAGCCATCAAGGTTGCCCACGTTCTTAACGTATCGGACCTGATCATCGGGTTGACCGTAGTCGCGGTCGGTACCAGCCTACCGGAACTCGCAGTCTCCATTGTCGCCGCGATGAAAGGCGAGCACGATCTTGCCTTCGGCAATATTATCGGTTCGAACATGTTTAACCTGCTCGCCGTGATCGGCGTAGCGGCATCCGTCAGCCCCAACAGCCCGATCAGGATCGATGCCGAAGTCCTGATCCTGCATTTGCCGGTGATGGTGGGCCTGACCCTGGTGATTTTCGCCGTCGCGTACAATTTTGGCGGTCGCGGCCGTGTTTTCAGGGTGGAAGGATTCCTGTTGCTGATGTCGTTTGTCGCCTATCAGGCCTACATCATCAAAGGGGCTATGGACTGAGCCCGCAGTGTGCGACAGTCTGGACAAGTCATGTCAACGATAGATAAAGACAAAGTTCAGTCGCTGGCCCGCAAGGTGCTGACGACGGAAGCGCAGGCCGTGACCGCGCTGGCGGAGCGGATTGACGACCAGTTCTCTACGGCCTGCCAACTTTGCATCGACTGCCGCGGGCGCATCGTCGTGACCGGGATGGGCAAGTCCGGTCATATCGGCAACAAGATTGCATCGACGCTGGCCAGCACCGGCAGCCCTGCATTTTTCGTCCACTCCGGCGAGGCGAGTCACGGCGACCTCGGCATGATTACCGGCGAAGACCTGGTGCTGGCGGTATCGAATTCCGGTGAGACCAAGGAAATTATTACCATCTTGCCGCTGATCAAGCGGCTCGCCGTACCGCTGATAACGCTGACCGGCAACCCCGACTCGACGCTGGCAAGAACCGCGGACATCAACCTCGATGTCAGCGTCGCCGAAGAGGCCTGTCCGATGAACCTGGCACCGACGGCGAGCACGACGGCGACACTGGCGATGGGGGATGCCCTGGCCCTGGCGTTGCTCGAGTCGAGGGGCTTTACCGAAGAGGACTTTGCGCGCTCGCACCCGGGCGGGACCCTGGGCCGACGCCTGTTGCTGCATGTCGAAGAATTAATGCATACCGGCGAATCGATACCCAGGGTGGCCATCGGTACGCCATTGAGCGAGGGCCTGCTGGAAATGAGCCGCAAGGGCCTGGGCATGACGGCGATCGTGGATAAGGACGGGAAACTGGCGGGCGTGTTCACCGATGGTGACCTGAGACGCAGCCTGGACAATGCTGTCGATATACACGCGACCCGGATCGAACAAGTCATGACCGAAAACGGCAAGACAGTGCGCGCCGACATGCTGGCGGCGGAAGCGGTCCATCTGCTGGATACCCACAAGATTACCGCCCTGATCGTCGTCGACGAAAACGACAAGGTGATCGGCGCATTGAACATTCACGACTTGTTGCGCGCGGGGATAATGTAGCCTGATGAGCGCCGACCTTGAAAAACTGGCGGCATCCATCGAGTTGCTGATTCTGGATGTCGATGGCGTGCTGACCGACGGACGTCTTTATTTTTCAGTTAATGGCGATGAAACCAAGGCATTTCATGTGCGCGACGGCTATGGCATCAGGAAATTGCTGGCTGCGGGCGTCCAGGTAGCCGTCATCTCGGGCCGGCAGTCCGCCGCGGTTACCCGCCGCATGCGCGAACTGGGTGTCACGCATGTCTACCAAGGATGTAGCGACAAGCTTGCAACTACCCGTGAACTACTGAAAGAACTGGGCCTGGGCAGCGATGTATGCGCATTCATGGGTGACGATATTCCCGATCTGGAAGCCATGCAGACCGTCTCCCTTCCGCTTTGTGTAGCCGATGCGCACCCGATGCTTCTAGCCTGTGCGAAATGGCGGAGTCAAAAAAGCGGCGGCAACGGCGCGGTACGCGAAGCGTGCGACCTGATCCGCGAAGCCCGGGAAAGTCATCGCCAGTGAACTTCAGGGGAATAATTGCCTTCGTAATATTGCTTGCCGCGTTGGCATTCAGCCGCCAGTTTCTGGACCGCTCGCCGGTCCCCGATGAACCGGGACAATCGGTAGACCGCGCGGTTGCAGGTTACTACCTGACAGACGCTATACTCGAACAGAGCGACAACCAGGGAAAGCCGTTGTACCGCCTGCAGGCGGGCCGTATAGAACAGTTTCCAAACAGCAAGCTGGTGCGCTTGAGCATGGTGCGGATCAGCTACCCGGGCAGCGAGCAAAACCAAGGCTGGGAGCTGAGCGCGAACGAGGGAGAGATTATGGACGATGGCCGAAAAATCGTGTTGCGAGACA
>BFAU01000052.1 GCA_008975185.1 bacterium MnTg04
AGGGCCAGGCGGTCGGCAAGGCGATGCTCGGTAACCTGCCGGCCATGATGTTTCTCTTCCGGCCCCTGCTGGCGCTTGCATTAAAGGTGCTTTACGTCGGCAGCGGCCGATATTACGTCGAACACCTGCTGTTCACCGTGCATTACCATGCTTTCTTTTTCCTGATCGTCACGCTGACGATTTTCGTCCACGCAATCCAGGAATTGCTGCACCTGCCGGGCTGGCTGTTCGGAATATCCACCGCTGTCGTCGTTTTGTATATCCAGCCGGTCTATCTGTACAAGGCGTTGCGCAGGGTATATCAACAGGGTCATATTGCGACTTTCATCCGCTGGGCCCTGCTTAGCGTCGCCTATGTCGCGGCATTTTTTACCACGATAGCGGTTACGTTGATTTATACGGCCCTGACCTTGTGAAACAATACCGCCAACTCACGCCCGCCGGGAGATACTCGTGATTGGCAGACCACATATCCTTTTTTTCGCCCTGTTGCCGCTAATCGCGATTGCAGCAGACGCCGGCCCGACCCCATCGAAGGAAGGCGCGAGTGTGCGCATCATTTCGCCCGTTGACGGCGAGGAACTGGACAGCCCGGTGACGGTCGTATTCGGGCTGGCCGGGATGGGCGTTGCGCCCGCAGGTGTGGAAAGAGCCGGGACCGGCCATCACCACCTGATTATCGACGCCCCCTTGCCCCCGCTGGGGCAAACGATACCAACGAATGACAACTACCGGCATTTCGGTGGCGGGCAGACCCAGGTCACGCTGGACCTCGAGCCGGGGGAACACACCTTGCAACTATTGCTCGCCGACTATAAACACATGCCTCATGAACCGCCGGTCTACTCCGAAGTTTTCAAGATCCGAGTCCGTTAGCGGCGCGCAGGGCGAACGACGCCGGCATGTGCTGCATGTCGACATGGATGCCTTCTATGCGTCGGTGGAAAAACGCGACAACCCGGAACTCGAGAACGAACCTGTCCTGGTGGGCGGCGCCGGGCCCCGCGGCGTGGTCGCCGCGACCAGTTATGAAGCGAGGAAATTTGGCGTCCACTCGGCGATGCCGATGCGCCGTGCGTTGCAGCTTTGCCCGAACGCCACGGTCGTCAAGCCGAGGATTTCCCGCTATCAGGAAGTTTCCGCGATAATTTTTTCGATTTTCAGAGAGGTCACGCCGATCGTCGAAGGCCTCTCGCTGGACGAGGCGTTCCTGGACATCAGTGAGCGGGTTCCCGCACACGGTCAACCGGTGCAGATTGCCCGGCGCATCAAGCAAAGAATCCTGATGGACACCGGGCTGACCGCGTCCGTCGGCGTCGGGCCAAACAAACTGGTCGCCAAGATTGCGTCGGACCTGGACAAGCCGGATGGCTTGTGCGAAGTAAGGCCCGGCGATGTGCGCACAATCCTGGATCCGCTGCCGATCGAAGCGCTTTTCGGTATCGGCCCCAAGACCGCGGCACGATTGCACCAGGCTGGGGTAAAAAGCTTTCACGATTTGAGAACCGCTGATGACGCAATCCTGGTGCCGGTGTTCGGGCGTTTTGCGCATCGCATGCGCGATCGTGCGGCAGGTATCGACCACAGGCCGGTCGGCGAAGATTCCCAGGACAAGTCGGTGAGCGCCGAAGAAACCTTCGATCGGGATATCGCCGATCGCGAGACCCTTCACCACTGTCTCATGGACATGACAGACCGTATCTCGAAAAAAATTCGGCGCAAGGACTGGGTGGCCAGCCAGTTGAACATCAAAGTGCGCTTACCGGATTTCACGACCTTGAGCCGGCAGAAAAGCTTCCATCCGCCGACCAGCGGCTGCCGCGAACTTCAGCTAATCGCGGGCGGGCTGCTCGGCGACTGGCTGGATGCCCATCCGGGTGCGGAACTCCGCCTGCTTGGGGTCGGCGTTTCTGGTCTTTCCGAGGACCGGCAACAGGACCTTTTTCCGGAGGAAAGCGGCGCAAAAAACCGCAAAGTAGATAAGCTCCTTGGCCAGGTAGCAGACCGGTTTGGCGATGCTGCATTGCGGCGAGGGCAGCACAAGATGCCCTGATACCCGTCCGCACTTGTGAGCAGGCACGGCAAACGGGCATCATTGGTGGTTCCCTCGCCCGACAGAAGACGCGGAAACGCGCGCAATCAATGTATACCAGTTTTTTTGGACTCAGCGAGAAACCCTTCTCGATCACACCGGACCCGAGGTATCTGTACCTCAGCGAACGGCACGCCGATGCTTTCGCCCACCTGCTGTACGGCATTACCGAAAGCGGGGGGTTCATCCAGCTCACCGGCGAAGTTGGCACCGGCAAGACCACACTGCTCAGGAGCCTGCTCGAGCAGTTGCCCGAGAACGTGGATATCGCGCTGATCGTTAACCCGCGCCTGGGCCCGGGAGATTTTCTGGAGACCATCTGCCAGGAATTGCACGTTTCCCTGGCAAAAAAACACAGCGAAAAAGACCTGGTCGACGCCTTGAATCGACACCTGCTGCAAGCCTATGCCGATGGCAGGCGGGTTGTGCTGATGGTGGACGAGGCACAAAACCTTTCCGCAGACGTCCTCGAACAAGTGCGCCTGCTGACAAACCTGGAAACCAGCAAGCAAAAACTGCTGCAGATCATCCTGGTCGGCCAGCCCGAGCTGAGAAAGTTGCTGTCCAGGAACGATCTGCGGCAACTCGCGCAGCGCATTACCAGCCGGTTTCACCTCAAACCGCTGGACCGGGGCGAGTCGGCCGCTTATCTGCAACACCGGCTGAAGATCGCCGGCGCCGTCGGCGAGATTTTTTTGTCGTCCGCCAGGCGGGAGATATTCAGGCTGTCCGGCGGTGTGCCGCGGCTGATCAATGTGATCGCGGATCGTGCCCTGCTGGGCGCCTATACCCGTGAACTCACCACGATCAATGGCGCCCTGGTTCGCGAGGCGGCTGCCGAAGTACAAGGTCGCCCGTACCGCCCCGCCTGGCTGAACTGGACCGCTGGCGCACTGATGCTTGGCGCGACGGCCGCGCTGGCGATGGGAGTCGGCCACTTGATCGGGCAACGCAAAGCGCCAACAACCGATATTCAGTCGGCGAGCGTGCTGCCTGCCCGGCTGCCGGACAACCCGGCCAGCGCCATGATCAATGAAACGCCATCCATGCAACCGGCGGCGAGCCTCCAGTCAATTCTGCTTGCATATGCTGCTGAAACCGATACCGATGACGCGTTCGAAACACTGCTTGGGCTGTGGGGCGGCGTTTACCGGCCCGGAGCAACGCCGGCCTGCCGGCAGGCAGCGGAGCAGGGCTTGCGATGCGTATTCCAACAGGGCAGCTGGGCGCAACTCAGACAGCATAATCGGCCGGTAATTCTCACCCTTCTTGATGAGCAGGGACTGAAGCACCACCTGGTTCTGCGCTCGCTGAATGAAGGCATGGCGGAGTTGCTGATCGGCGACCATGCCTTCGATGTCACCATGGAGGCAATCGCAAGATTCTGGTTTGGCGACTATCTCCTCGTGTGGCAGCCGGTTTCCGATGACAATCGCGCACTCTCCCTGGGCATGACCGGCGCCGATGTGCGCTGGTTGCGGGAAAATCTCGATCGAATCAATGGCTACGCCACGGCCATGCATGATTCGGATCTGTTCGACCAGGAACTCCAGGAAAACGTGCGTGAGTTCCAGCGTCGGAACCGCCTGCATATCGACGGCATAGCCGGAACCCAGACCTTGATCACACTCGCCAGTACCAACAGCCAGCCGGACACACCGGTGCTAATCAGGCGTTAGGCCATGTCGTTCATACTCGATGCACTGCAGAAATCGGAAAACCAGCGCCAGCGGCAACTCGGCCCGGGCCTTGCCACCGTGCGCCGGGGAAAGATCCGTCAGGGCGTCCCGGTCTGGGTTCCCGCGCTTGCCATCTTGCTAGGCGTGAACATCCTAATACTGGTTTTTGTCATGTGGCCCGGTGACGAATCAGTACAAGTCGCGGCAACACCGAGGCGAACCGATATTCATTCAGTTGCCGATGATCCTGTGAACCGGGGCATTGCGGCCGCGCAAAAGCGTGGTGAAGTTCGATCCCTTTCGCGGGAAGCATTGGCGGCCACGACCGAGGACAGCGAACCCGCTGTAGTAGAGAACCAAACGCAAAACCGGTCGGGCGCCGGCAGCGTGACCGTCATGACAGAACAGCAAATGAACGTATTCCTTGGCACGGACGACGCTGCGGTAAAGGTCGATGCCACCCCTGCCGGCTCGGTAACCGAGTTGCTGGTTGACGAAAACACGGCCGTGGAACTATTGCCGGC
This sequence comes from bacterium MnTg04, assembly GCA_008975185.1. Lineage (GTDB taxonomy): Bacteria > Pseudomonadota > Gammaproteobacteria > Steroidobacterales > MnTg04 > MnTg04. The sequence continues at coordinate 4,296 of BFAU01000052.1, forward strand.
GATGCAGGAACTGCAGTTGAGGGGTCTTATCGCGTTACCGGATTTACACCTGGATGTGCATGTTTACAGCGCTACGGATGGCGAGCGTTTCGTGTTTGTCAATATGAAGAAGTATCGTGAGGGAGAGCGCCTTCGCGAAGGTCCACTGCTCGAATCCATTACCCCGCAAGGAATAATCCTGCGGCACAACGGCCGGCGTTTTATCTTGAACCAGGACTGAGCGCTTGACGAGCCCCGCCACTGACAACCGGCGACCGATTGTCCCTGTACGCTATCTTGACGGGCGCAGATTGTCCCGCGCATTGCGCGCCGGCATGCTCAATGTCATCGCCGACCAGGAACGGCTGAACCGCATCAATGTTTTCCCCGTGCCCGACGGTGACACCGGGACCAACCTGGCCCTGATGATGCGCACGATGATCGGAGCGCTTAAACGAAAAAGTAGTGGCCATATCGGCAAGACCCTGATCACGGCAGCCGATGCCGCGCTTGACGGCGCCCGCGGAAATTCAGGCGCGATACTCGCCCAGTTTTTCCAGGGTCTTTGTGATTCGGCGGCCGAATACCCGGTTCTGAATACCAGGCAATTCTCCACGGCCGTCGCCAGCGGTGCACAATACGCTGCACAGGCTCTGCAGGAACCGGTAGAAGGCACAATCCTGACCGTGCTCAGGGACTATTCTCACGCGGTTGCAAACTGGTGCGAAAAACAGTCCGGCCCTGATTATATCGCCTTGCTTCATCATGGGCTGCAACAAGCCAAACGATCACTCGCAAACACGCCGAAACAGCTCGCAGTGCTACGCAAGGCAGGGGTCGTGGACGCCGGCGGCCAGGGCTTTGTCGATCTGTTGCAGGGGATACATGATTTTGTCGCATCGGGTTCGCTGAGACAGCACCCGGATCTGCCTGAGATCGAAGACTACGAACCTGGGCCTGGCGCTGGTGAGGTCGAAGACCTCGAGTATCGATACTGTACGGAATGCATGGTGAACGGAACGCAAATCGACCGGCGCAAACTTCGCGAACAGATCTCCGAGCTTGGCAACAGCATGGTAATCGCGGGCACCCATAGCAAAGTCAAAATTCATATTCACGTCAATTATCCGCAGGATGTGTTCGAGCGCGCCGGGAAATTTGGCCGTGTCAGTGCAAGCAAGGCCGATGACATGCACAAACAGCAGCTTTCCTTTCACGCACGCGGCAAGGTTGCGGTGATTGCCGACTCGGCCGCCGATATTCCCGACGACCAGTTCGAGAAACTCAATATACACATGGTGCCGGTGCAACTGCATTTCGGAAATCGCACCTACCTCGACAAGGTCAGCATCACTAGCGAGGAATTTCTTGCTTTGCTCGAAAGCCACCCCGAGCATCCACAAACCTCGCAGCCGGCACCGGGAGACTTTCGGCGACAGTTTCAGTTTCTGTGCAGCCACTACGCCGAAGTTATTTCGATCAGCGTGACCGGCGCGGGGAGCGGCACTTACCAGGCTGCGCTGGCAGCGGCCCGCAGGTTGCCGGGCAAGTCGATTACCTGCATCGACAGCCGCAACATATCGATCGGCGAGGGACTGGTTGCCATGTATGCGGCGGAATGCGCGCAGGCGGGCCTCGACGGCGATCGGCTGGTTCGCGCGATAGAGGACATAATCCCGAAAACGCACGCATACGCTTTGCTTGGCGATATCGAATATACGGTCAGGGGCGGCCGGATATCGCGCCGGATCAAACAAGTGGCCGGCCTGTTAAGAATTTCACCCATCATCACCGCGGCTCGCGACGGCAAAGTAACGCTGGCGGGCTTTTTGCCGGGCCGCACCGGCCTGGACCGGAAGTTTCACCGCTTTGCCTGTAGAAAAATGAAACCCGGGAAAATTTACCGCGTCGTGGTCGGTCATGTCGGCTGCCCCGAGCGGGCAAACCGATTGCTGGAATCCCTGCTCAGATCCCGTCCTGATTTACATTCGATTCATCTTTGCGAAGTCGGCAGTGGAATTGCCTGTCATGGCGGGCCAGGCACGCTGGTCCTTGGCGTACAGGAATACGATCTCCAGCCCGGAGACAGCGGTGCAGACCGGCAATCGCCTGCCGATGAACCGAACGGGCTCTAAGCAGCGGCCGGAATCGGCGCATCGATCGGCAAACCACCGCCACCGGCGTCTTCAGCCCAGTGCCTGTTCCAGATCGCCGAGCAAGTCGTTTATGTTTTCAATGCCGACCGATATCCTCAGCATGTTTTCCGGCGCCAGGGTGCGCGGCCCTTCGATAGAGGCGCGATGTTCGATCAGGGTTTCCACGCCGCCCAGGCTGGTTGCCCGAACAAGCAGCTTCAGTCTCGCGAGGAAAGCCATTGCCTGCGCTGCGTTGTCGCCGGTACAGAAACTCAGCATGGCGCCGTAACCGCTCATTTGCGTGCTAGCCAGTTTGTGCCCGGGATGGCTCGCCAGACCCGGGTAGTAAACCTGGGAAACCTGGTCGTTGGCCAGCAGGAACTCTGCCATGCGGGCGGCGTTTTCTGACTGGGCGCGCACTCTCAGGGGCAGCGTCGCCAGGCTGCGCATCAAAAGCCAACAATCGAATGCCGATGGAACCGCGCCACCTTTGACCTGGAAATCCCGCGCCCATGAAATATTTTCGTCCTCGGCCGCCGAGATCACGACCCCGCCGGTCAGATCGCTGTGGCCGCCCAGGTACTTGGTCGCGCTATGAACCACCAGGTCGGCGCCCAACGCCAGCGGATTTTGCAGTACCGGCGTGGCAAAAGTGTTATCGCACGCGAGCAACAAATTGTGGTCGCGTGCAAGTTCCGCCAGGCCGGCGATATCGCACAGCCGCAATAGTGGATTGGTAGGTGTTTCGACCCACAACAGCCGGCTGTTCGGGCCAATCGAATTTTTGACCACCGCCAGATCCGTCGTATCGACCTGACGTACGGTCACGCCCCAACGGCCGACTATATCGTCGAGTTGTTGCAACGTCCCATGATACGAATCGCGGCAGGCGAGAATCTCGTCGCCGCTTTTCAACAACGAAAACACGGCCAGGGTAGCGGCAGAACCCGATGAGAAAGCTACCGCCGCCGCGCCCCCTTCCAGGCTGGCAAGCTTTTCTTCGAGGCGCTCGCGATTGGGGTTGGCGGCTCGGGCGTAGCTATAGCCGCTGGGGTAACTGCCATCCGTCTCACGCAGGAAAGTGGTGGAAAAAGTAATCCCCGGAGCGATGGCGCCGCTGCCCGGGTCGGGCCGCTGTCCCGCATGCACTGCCCGAGTCTCGAGACGATACTTTTTCATTGTGGTTCCCCTCGCTGGCCCGGCTCTTCCTCAATCAATTCCGAGCCCTGGTTCGCCGGGCTGTTCACCTTGCGATCGACCGGCCAGGCAACCATCTCGCCGGCCGGTGACGGCAACAACATCGACCCGAGTTGACCGGCATCCAGCGGTACGCCCGACAACCAGTCCGTTTGCCGATCCTTGCCCAGGATCACCGGCATCCGATGATGTATAGGCGCAACCAGTTCATTTGCCGTCGTAGTGATAATGGCACAGGACTCCAGGAGCTCGCCTCCTTTGTCCCAACTCTCCCACAGGCCGGTAAATGCCATGGGCCGCCGATCCTGCATGCAAATATAATGCGGCTGTTTTGCAGCGCCGGTTTTTTGCCGCTCGTAAAAGCCATTCGCGAGTACCAGGCAACGCCTGCTCTTGAGCGCGTTTCTGAACGACGGTTTTTCAGCGACAGTCTCCGCCCGCGCGTTGATCATCCGGTTGCCGATCGATTTCTCCTTCGCCCAGGAAGGGACCAGCCCCCAATGCAGCAGCGCCAGTTCCTTGCCGCCGTCACGCCGCCTGATTACCGGGACATCCTGGGTCGGCGCAATGTTGTAGCGCGGCTGCAGATCGAGCTCGCAATCGACGGCAAAATATTGTCGTACTGCTTCTGCCGGTGAGTAGAAAGCATACCGCCCGCACATTTTTTTATTCCCGAATTCCCCGGCCGGTTTTCATCAGGTAAAGACTCAAAGAAAAGAGCAGCACGATAAAACCTCCGATAATCATATACGCCCAGGCAATCGGTATATCGGACACGCCAAGGATGCCGTAGCGAAAGGCGTTGACCATATAGAGAATCGGGTTGGCCTTGGACACCTGTTGCCAGAAATCCGGCAACAGGCTGATGCTGTAAAAGACGCCGCCAAGATAGGTTAACGGCGCAAGCACAAAAGTAGGGATAATCGCAATGTCGTCAAAATCCCTGGCAAAAACGGCGTTGATAAACCCGGCCAGCGAAAAAACGATCGAAGTCAGAAAAACGACGCTGATCGTTATCCAGACATGCTGAACATCCAGTTTGGTAAAAAACAATGCGATTATCGTTACCGCGACGCCGACCAGCAACCCACGCATCAATCCGCCCGCCACATGGCCAATAATGATGAAAGAGTTGGGCAGCGGAGAAACCAGCATCTCTTCGATATGCTTGCCGAATTTCGCCCCGAAAAAGGATGAAACCACGTTGCCGTAGGAATTTGTAATGACCGACATCATGATCAGGCCCGGGGCGATGAACTGCATGTAGTCAAAGCCGTCCATTTGCCCGATACGCTTGCCGATCAGGTTGCCGAAAATAATGAAATACAAAGTCATGGTGATCGATGGCGGCAACAGGGTCTGCATCCAGATCCGCATGATCCGCTTGTATTCCCGATAGACTATGGTCTGCAAACCAATCAGGTCGGCCTTCAATCTCATGGGACAGCTCTCGGGCCGGCGCCGGCGCCTTTGTGGTTGTTCTTGCTTTCGACCAGCCTCATAAACAATTCCTCGAGCCGGTTGGACTTGTTTCTCATACTGGTGGCCGTCAGCCCCAGCGCCGATAATTGCTCGAAAACCTGGTTCAGATTTTGATCCGGCCCGATTTCGATTTCGAGCGAATGTTCGTCCACTTGCCGCACCACGAAACCATCGATCGTCGGCGCCTCGTCGATTTCTGCGGACAGGTTGAAAATAAAAGTTTCGAGCTGAAGCTTGCGCAAAACCCGGCTCATGCGGTCATTGACGACGATCTTCCCGTCATCGATGATCGCAACATTCCGGCACAGGCTTTCCGCTTCTTCCAGGTAATGGGTGGTCAGGATGATCGTCGTGCCCTGTTCGTTGATCCGGCGAATGAAATCCCACATGGACCGGCGAATCTCAATGTCGACTCCCGCTGTCGGCTCATCCAGAATCAGCAGGCGGGGTTCATGCACCAGCGCCCGTGCAATCATCAGGCGACGCTTCATGCCACCGGACAAGGTTCGTGACAATTCCTGCCTTTTGTCCCAAAGTTGCAATTGGCGCAGGTATTTTTCCGCCCGCTTCCGCGCCAGGGACCGAGGAATCCCATAATACCCGGCCTGGTTCAGAACGACATTGCTAACTTTTTCGAACTGGTTGAAATTGATTTCCTGGGGCACCACGCCGATGCATGCTTTGGCCCCATCCAGATCCTGGTCGATATCGTAATCGAAAACGCTGACCTTCCCGGCAGTCTTGTTGACCAGCGACGTCACGATACCGATCATCGTGGTCTTGCCGGCGCCATTTGGCCCGAGCAGCGCGAAAAAATCACCTTCCTCGACCTCCAGGTCTATACCTTTCAGGGCCTGCACGCCGTTGGCATAGGTTTTTTGCAGACCGGATATGGAAAGTGCTTTCATACAACTATCAGCTTTGCCCGGGTTGAATCGGGGTTCAAAATCAGGAAAGGGGATTCTAGCAAAGCATGAGCGACGGATACGACACCCGGATGAATCGGCAAGCGTACGCAAGGTCGATCGCATGGTTGTGCCATCGGGATGAGGATTTCCAGGAAGTCGTCGATCGCCACGGTCTGCCGCCGATGTGGCGACGAAAACCGGGTTTTGTCACGCTGATCCACACCATCCTGGAACAGCAGGTGTCGCTGGCGAGCGCGAAAGCGGTCTTGAACAAGCTCAGGAAAATCTGCACTCCGCTCAACCCAGATAACCTGCTCGGGCTATCGAGCGCGCAACTGGCTGCGGCCGGGTTCAGCCGGCAAAAGATGCGTTATTGCCGGGCGCTCGCGGAGGCCATATCCAGCGGCGAGTTGTATCTGGCAAAGCTTCACAAGCTCGATGATGATGCGTTCCGCAAGGAGATTACCGCTTACCCCGGTATCGGGCCGTGGACCGCGAATGTATACCTGCTGACGGCGCTGGGCAGACCCGACATCTGGCCGAGCGGAGATCTCGCGCTACAGGCCGCCGCGCAATCGCTGAAAAACCTGGAAACGAGGCCGTCGCCGGAAAAACTGGACCGGATCGGCGAGAAATGGCGGCCCTATCGATCCTCGGCGGCGCGCATACTGTGGCATCACTACCAAAAGAGCTGAGCTTATGATTCTGCAACGGATTTGGCCTTTCCTCGTAATTTTGGCCCTTGGCATGGTGCAGTTGGCCGTGTACTACCCGCAATTGCCGGAGACGATGTCCGTTCACTTCAACAAAGACGGGCTGGCCAACGGATGGTCGAGCCGGGAAGTTTATTTCTCCATACAGATCGGGCTGCTGGTCGTGCTGACCGGGATCGCTGCGATTGCGCCGCTGTGGGGCCTCAAACCGGGCATGAAGTTTCGCCTGCCGAACCGCGAGTACTGGCTGGCCGAGGAAAGAAAAGAGGCAACGATGGCCTGGATAGAAAACAGTTATCGTAAATTGTTTCTGCTGTCGATGATCCTGATGCTGCTGGTCAGCGAGCAGGTGTTGAGGGCGAATCTCAGCCAGCCAGTGCGCCTGGACTCGACGCTGTTTCTGGTTGCGCTAGGCATATATTTTCTGATCATCGCCGCGTGGCTGATCCGGCTGTTTCGAAGATTTCGCAGGCCGTGACCGGCAACGGCCGGTATAAGGACCGATAAGTCACATGCAAATAGCAAGGCTCAGCGTCTGATGCCGCTGCTGTTTCATGCATTGCATGTCTCGCCGCATCGTGAATTGGAACCGGGTCAAACTCCGCACTCACGCTGAGCAATTCTTCTCCAATCGAACCCTCACCTTCCGGAACGATACAACCGATCAGCGCCTGTCCGTATAACAATGCCGTACCGATAAAAAATACTCTGATCACGATTTCTCCTCCCGCCTACGTGTCATATGATGCGTCAGCTTGAGAGGAGTTCTAGCGCTTTGTCGTATGAAGGCCTCCCGCTGCCGCGGCAAGCAGCTGCATACCCTGCAAGCGGGTCGATTTCAGGACGAAATCTCCCGGGTCGCTGGCCGCCCTGACCAGGCCATGCCAAAAAAGAGGCGCCCACAGGAAATTCGCACGCAGACGCAGCTTTCCCTGACACTCCTGGGCTCTGAGCATATTGATCGAACATGCCAGCAGCTGCTGGCGCTCGGCTTCACCGACACCCAGAACCAGCGAACTCGTCTCGCTGCCGGCACCCGCGAGCGTCCGGCAGAAGGTTGCCGCCAGCAAAACCAGGGCAGAGCCATCGCGCATACCACGCTCGCCGTATAACGAGGACGGTTCCGCACTGAGCAAACGGTCCGAAAAATCGACCCGGAAAAGGGCGAAGGGGACACCTGCCAATCGGTCTATCGCTCGTGCATCAAGCTTTCTCAGGCCACACGGCGGCGGCCGGCGTATTTCATGGCGTACCGGCGATGAGATACAGCGGTCGATAAAGGCCAGGTTCAAATCCTTCAAATCCGTACATTGTTCCGCCTTGAGAATCATTTCGTGCCGACCCATGTGGTCGTATTCTTTGGTGTCCATAGTGCAATCTCCCCTGTTTGCACGAAAAATAGTGGTTGAAAACGCCCATATAAAGGGTATTATCTACCTAAAATGGTCAAAAAGGAACATTTAAGGTAAAAACCATGAAAGTTACCGAAGAACGATACCTCAGGGAGCGACAGTGCTTTGACCTCGCGATCAGGATGATCGGGCATGAGGCGAGAACCCAGACCATCCAAAGCTGTACCCGTCTGTCCGAAGACCGAATACGCAAGCTTTACCGCAATTTCTTCAAATTTTCGGCCTCGACCAAAGTCCGCCGACACCGTGGCAAGGCGCCCAGACGGTGCGAGTATTTTGTCGAAACGCTGGCAACACAATTTGAAGCGGCCACCCTCGCCGCGCTTTTTATTGCCGGCGGCATGCTGATCCGGAAAAAGACTCCGCCCATGCGGGAAAAAAACCTCGGCTATGGCCACGCCTTTTGCCGGGTCTACGATCGCTTCCTCGATTTTCATCCATCGCCACGCATCAGCTTCGACCACGGCTGGTTCCTGCTCGAGGCGTTACTGGACGCGAACGAGCTGGCTTTGCGCTCTTGTGCGATCTGCAACAATTGGTACCCGCACGACATCCTTGGCCTGCGCCCGTTGAAATGCCCGGGGTGCCGCGTCCTCAAGTTGGGCTAGCGCTCGTGGCGAGGACCGTTCCTGCCGGTATAATCCCAGCCCGGGGAATCAACGATGCCGACGAAACCACATTTTTTCGCCAGTCACCATTTCGAGCGCATGGCCCATCGGCGCGATCAGGAGGCCTGGCTGGAGCGAAGGCGCAACAGCGGCAAAAGCTGGTTCCTGCCGGTCGCCGCGAGCAAAAACCTGGTTTTTGAAGGGCCGCCGCCGACTGCCGCCCTGCTCACGATGGAACAGGTCGAGCCGCTGTCATACCCGCATATCTACCTCGGTGAATACAAGGAGCGCAGCTGTTTCGCCCTGCTGACGGAACCCGACCACGAAGCCGGCTGGCCGGGCACTGCTTATCAACAGGTTTTGCGGGTCGCAACGATTATCGATACGGCCGAAGCATCCCTGCTGGCCTATGCCAGGGCGATGAGCATCTGGCAACGGAATCATCGGCATTGCGGCCGTTGCGGCGCGAGTACCGTCAGTGCCGAAGCCGGACACGTCCTGGTCTGTAGCGACCCGGGCTGTGGCTGGCAACAGTTTCCGCGGGTAGACCCGGCCGTCATCGTCCTGGTCAGCGACGGCCAGCGTTGCCTGCTTGGACGACAGGCTTCGTGGGACGCGGGCCGATATTCGACCATTGCCGGATTTGTCGAACCAGGCGAATCGCTGGAAGACGCCGTGATCAGGGAAGTGGCCGAGGAGTCCGGCATCGAGGTCCACTCGCCGGTCTATCACTCGTCGCAACCCTGGCCGTTTCCAAGTTCGCTGATGCTCGGTTTTCAGGCAAGCGCAGCAAGCAGCGAGATTCATTTGCGCGATGGTGAACTCGAGCACGCGGACTGGTTTACGCCCGACGACCTGGCCAGCGGTACACGAATCAGGCTTGCGCCCAGCGTTTCAATATCTCGCCGACTGGTGGACGACTGGTATTACACCCAAACCGGCAAAAAGCTGGAAACGGCAGACTGGTTGAATCCGAAGGCACAGGTATAAATTATGTGCCTGGTACTCATAGCGTATGAGCATCATCCGCGGTATCGCCTGGTGCTGGCCGCCAACCGGGATGAGTTTCATGAGCGGCCGAGCCAGTCCGCGCATTGGTGGCAAGACCACCCGGGGCTCCTGGCGGGGCGGGATCTGGAAGCGGGCGGCACCTGGCTCGGCGTGAACCGGAGCGGACGGCTGGCGCTGGTGACGAATTTCCGCGAGCCTGGCGCCCGTGCCCCGGGAAAACGCAGCCGAGGTGAACTGGTCAGGGACTTCCTCACAGATGACCGGCCAGTCGCCGAGTTTGCCGCAGATCTTTCGCACGATGCCTCTGATTACAGTGGTTTCAACCTGATCGTTTTCGATGGCAAGGACTGCCTGTATTTATGCAATCGCGGTGACTTTCAGCAAGCCCTGCAACCGGGAATCCACGGACTCAGCAACCATAGGCTGAACACGAACTGGCCAAAAGTCGAAATGACACGCCGTCGATTTGCCGACGCCCTGTCGTCTGTTCATTTCGATGAAGCACTATTGTTTTCCATAATTGGTGATAATCGCCCATTTGATGATAAG
>BFAU01000053.1 GCA_008975185.1 bacterium MnTg04
CCCTGAGCTGGACGCGCTATGTACGCTACATAGGCGCGGGTGCCGTTGCCACCGCAGGCATTATTACGCTGGCAAGAAGTGTGCCGGTCATGCTGCAAAGCTTCCGTATCGCCGCCGGCCAACTATCCGAGCGCGTGGTCCCCGGCTCTTCCATGCAGGCAACCACGCCAAGAACCTCGCATGACCTGCCGCTAAAAGTTGTGGGTATCGGCATATTGCTCGTCGTCACTGTACTCGCGCTGGTACCAGCACCGTTCGGCGCCTTGGAAAGCACGCTACAAAGGGTGAGCGCCGCAATCCTGGTGGTCATTTTCTCGTTCTTTTTCGTCACCGTCGCGTCACGCATCGTCGGCCTGGTCGGCGTGACCTCAAACCCGACCAGCGGGATGACCATCGCCTCTTTGCTGGGGACGGCGGGCGTATTCCTGGTCATGGGCTGGACCGACATGACCGGCAAGGCGGCCGCATTGACGGTCGGCTGCGTGGTCGCGATTGCGGCGTCCATAGCCGGCGACACGTCCCAGGATCTGAAGACCGGTTTCTTGCTCGGAGCGACGCCAAGGCGCCAGCAGATCGGCGAACTGGTCGGCGTTCTGACCTCCGCGACCTTCGTTTGCCTTTCGGTGTTGCTGCTGGCCGAAACCTTTGGTTTTGGCGGCGAGGAGTTGCCGGCGCCACAGGCGACCCTGATGAAATTGGTCATCGACGGCGTTCTCGATCAATCGCTGCCTTGGGGTCTGGTCGCGATCGGTGGCTTGATCGCTATTGCTTGCGAGCTATTCAAAATCCCCTCCTTGCCATTCGCCGTCGGCGTTTATTTGCCGGTTGCGACGATGACACCGGTGTTTCTTGGCGGCGCCATCCGCTGGTTTTTCGCTCGCCGCGCGAAGAACAAGGAACAGGAAATCGAAAGACGCGACCGTGGCGTTTTGCTGGGTTCGGGCTTTGTCGGTGGCGAAGGACTGCTCGGCGTCGCTATCGCCGGCGTAGCGTTCGTACAAAGCAAGAAACCCGATGGTTTCGGCACCGGTTGGCTGGGCCCGGACTGGATGGTACAGATCGGCGGGCTGATCGGCTTTGGCTTGCTGTTGACGTGGTTCGTTCGGCGGATCAGAGGGTGAAAAATGGGACGGATTTATTTTTCCAGATTTCACAACTGTTCGATATCCGCTATTTTTAAAAAATAAAATTGCCTCTTTATTCTGGTGCCCCGACCAGGATTCGAACCTGGGACCTTCCGCTTAGGAGGCGGACGCTCTATCCAGCTGAGCTACCGGGGCGATCCCGGATACTGTTGAACTGGTGGAGCCGAGCGGGATCGAACCGCCGACCTCTGCATTGCGAACGCAGCGCTCTCCCAGCTGAGCTACGGCCCCATCAGGCGGCGCATTCTATCACCGGTGGTGATGGCCGGAAAGACCAAGTATTGCATGTCGGTGCCAGCGGACTAAAATAGGCAATATGCTGGATATTAGCGAACGAGCGCCGCCATTCACGCTTCCCGACCAGACTGGCAAGCCCGTGTCCTTGCAGGGGCTGCTGGAAAACGGTCCGCTGGTTTTGTATTTCTATCCAGCGGATTTTACGCCCGGCTGCACCAGGGAGGCATGCACAATTCGCGATTTGCATGGCGAACTCGTTGCCGCAAGACTCCAGGTTGCGGGCATCAGCCCCCAGGGGATGGAAAGTCACCAACGCTTCGCCGATAAGTACCGACTGCCGTTCCTGTTGCTGTCCGATGCTGAAAAGGAAGTGATTGCGGAATATGGCGTTAACGGCCCGCTGGGTTTCGGCGTGCGCCGCGCCACTTTTCTGATCGACCAGGACGGCATCATTCGCGATGCCGTTCTGGCGGACCTGCGCATCGGTCAACACGAAGATTTCATCCGTCAGGCCATCGCTTTGCAGGCATGACGGGTGGGCGGCCGCCTTCTTGAATCATGACCCCTGATCGTTTCCAGACGCTAAAAAGCGTGTTGGCGCGCCGCCAGCCGGACCTGACGATTTTGTCGGAAAACGTGCACAAGTCGCATAACCTGGCGGCAATGATTCGCAGTTGCGACGCGGTAGGCGTTTTTAAGGCCCATGTCGTATCGAATTCACCCAGGTTGCCTCGCCACCACCTGACATCCGCCGGATCACGAAAATGGGTACCGATCGTGATGCATGCCGATACAGCCAGCGCCATCGGATACCTGAAAAATGACGGTTTCCAGGTACTCGCCGCCCACCTGTCTGCCGAAGCCAGGGACTTTCGAGACATCGACTACACCGCGCCAACTGCCCTGTTGTTAGGCTCGGAGTTGATTGGCGTCAGTGTCGAAGCCGCCCGCCTCGCCGATGCCCACCTGATGATTCCGATGCAAGGACATACCGAATCTCTAAACGTTTCGGTAGCCATCGCCGTAATCCTTTACGAGGCCATGAAGCAGCGTGAAGCTGCCGGCATGTACGACAACAGCCGCCTCGATCCGAAAATCTGGCAGCAAACTCTTTTCGAATGGGCCTATCCGGATATCGCGCGCCGCTGCCGGGAAAAGAAACTGATATATCCGGCGTTGTCCGCCGACGGACAGCTGTTGGAAAATCCCTTTGGTTAGCTAACAAGTAACTTTAATAAAATTAGATAAGCTATTGTTCTGCCGGCTTATTCTCGTTATTTACGCGGCCGTATTTGAAGCGCAGGGTTTGCCGCCGCCCAAACCGCGGGATACCCACCACGTACAAATCGTCATAGTCCTGCTCGGTCATTTCCCGCGCCGGCGCCTTGCCACCCAAAAGCTCGATGATCTCGGCCACGGTATTGCTGTGCGCGACGACGAGAACCGTCTGTCCGCGGTATTTGTCCAGCAGTTCATCGACCAGCGCGGCCGAGTCCTCCGCCCGGTATTCGCTGACCGGCAGGCCGGTATCCCGAATCAGCGGCGCAACGGTTCCCAACGAGCGCCGGAACTGGGAAACGAAGATATGATCCGGACCGTTGTTCACATTCGACATCGCCATGACACGGGCCAGCTCCTCCGCCCTCTCCCTGCCGAGATCACTCAGCCCGGGGTCATCGACGGGCATCGATGCTTTTTCGGCGTGGCGCACGATGAACACGGCTGTCGTTGCCCGCGAATCGAAAAACCAGGCGATCGCCAGCGCCATCAGGACGAATCCCATGACCGGCATGATCAGTGGCGTAAACAGCGGCCGCCGGCGCAATGTCCTGTGTATTTTTTTCAATCTTTTTCCTTCTGTGTGCCTGGCCGTTTGCCGAATTCACCCCTCCGGCCTATCGGTTTTCCGTTCGTCGATTACAATATACTCGGCATGCAGGACATCGCCAGGCGATCGTCCGTCCCGCACCGCCTGTTCTATTTTCCGCCTGATCCACCACAGGCGCATGGCAAGGAGCGCCGAACCGATAACGATCAGTCCGACCAGCGCCGCCAATATGAAAATACCCAGAAAAGCCGCTATACCCAGCGCCACAATACCGATAATAAAGCTTGCGACCTGGGCGATCGGGCCGGGCTTGCGATATGAGATTCGATACCTGTGAGTCATTAGCAGCGTTGCCGTTCGCAATCGGAGCGAATATCAATTATGGCAGCCTCACCGCACCGATGTCACCGGCTTTCGGACTTACGCTGATAATAGCCATCGAACCATGGAACCCAGGTCTTGCCGTTGTCTTTGGATTGTTCGAAGAACTGCCGGATCCGGCCATCCGGCAACGGCGTCCAGGTTCCCCTGAACGGTGAATCCGATGGCGGGTTGATGCTGTAAAGGCGCCCTTCGAGGACCATGCTGCCATCGACGAGACCGCCATAAATATCGATGATACTGCCGCCTGCGCCTACCCAGTGTTGCCGCCAGCGCTGCTGTCCCGGGTCATAGTAATTCATGCTGCTGCCCGGGTTGCCTGTCGCGCTGACCCATTGCTCATACAAGTAACAGCCGCGGTCCTTGCTGGTAATGGTGTTTTCGCCATACTTGACGGTCCGGTCCCGGTCATAGACTTCCCACTCGCCAATCCAGAAATCGAAATCCCTGGCCCTTTCCATGTACTCGCAAGGCGCGGAATTTTTCCTGATCACATGCATCGCCTCATCGAAACCGTCACTGCCGGCCAGCGCTGCCAACTCCGGGTCCTGCTCGACTTGCTCAACATTGCCAAAGCCCTGTTCGCCGGCCAGCTGCAGTTTCTCCACCGCCATTACCAGGTCCTTCCGCGCGGCAAACAACCTGGCCATTTCGAGGTCCACGAAGATACCGGGGACACCCGCCTTTCTCGCCTTTTCCAGGGCATTGACGGCGGCTTGAAACTGGCCGAGGTGCCTTCGCGAAACACCCAGCCTGTACAGGTACTGACCGACAGATTCGTCCCCGCGACTCAAGGATTCGTATGCCACTGCGGCGGCCTGCCATTCCTTGGCCTGGTAGCTTCGATTGGCGTGATCGACCAGGTCCTGGGCACTGGCGGCAGCGCTCAATGCGAGAAGCGCACCCAGAAGGCACAGTATTGAAAGTTTAACGGTCATCGGAATTCACCGGGTACGATAATTGGACGATTTGCTTGCTACGTTGAGAGCGATACCTTGAATGAAAGTTCAGAGGGCTGCGGTGCTAAAAGATGACCGCGGGGCTAAAAAAACAAAACGAGAAAAAACAGTTTGGCGGAGAGGGAGGGATTCGAACCCCCGAACGGCTACAAACCGTTAATGGTTTTCAAGACCACCGCATTCAACCACTCTGCCACCTCTCCAAACTGTTTTCCTCCCAGCCGCCGCAACAACCGACCCGGAGAGGTCGGGTTGAGATCCGCGGCCTCCTTGCCGATAGGAATTCTCGCCTTTTTGCGGTTCGAAGTTCAAGACAAAAATTCGAGAACCACGTCCTTAGGCCCCAGACCAAGCTGTGGTTATAATACTCGACCATGCTCAAAGGGATTCACCATCGAACGCTTTTAACCGCCACCGCCTGGCTGGCGCTTTTTGGCAGCACCGCCCTGCTCGCCCAGCAGACCGCGGACGAAGAAGCCTTTAATCCCGGGGCCGCCATCGAAGAAATCGAGGCGATGCAGCTCCAGTTTAACGATCCCGACGCAGATGAGCTGACCGTTAGCAATGCTCTGGAACTGGTCGGTCAAATAAGAGCGGGAACCGAAAGCTGCGTTGCCAACACCAGGCCGGAGGTGGCAAGGCTGGACGGCGAGCTGGGGATACTCCCGGTATTCAATGAAAACGAGAATATTGAAATCTGGGAAAGACGCAATGCGCTGCAGGCGGAAAAAAGCCTGGTGGAGGCGCGATTGTCGAACTGCGAACTGGTTATTTCGCGATCTGACGGCCTGACCGCAATAGCCGAGCAGAAGCGTTCGCGATTATCACGGCGACGCGTGATGAGCCGGGGCGACGCACTGTGGAGTAGCGGCGAGAGAAAACTTGAAACAGTAAAACTGTGGCCGGCGAAGATAATTCAGGCACTAAAGCCAGCCGCATCCATTGATGGCAGCTTTGCTGCGACCTGGATATTGATCGCTTTGGCCGGTCTGGCCATCGGAATCGGCATTGCTCTGCGGTTCAAATTCAGGCGTTGGTACAAGAATGCCCGGGCCGATGAACGCGCACCGGAATTCAAATACCTGGTTCCCGGACCGCTCACTGAATACGCGCCAATTCTATTGGCGGGCTTGATTGCCGCCATTGTCATCAATATCTATGCGGCCGAACCGGTATGGGACCTCGTTTCATTCCGGCTGGCAATCGGTGTGCTTGCCTACGGATTTGGCCGGGTCATTATCGAATGGAGCACCGGACCACTATCGCCGGCGGCGGAAGTCGAAGGACTGATCCCCGCCATGGTCAAACCCGTGCGCAGGCGCCTGCACCGGTTTCTTTTGGCGCTGGTCGGCAGTTTCGTGATATTGGGACGGGGCTGGCTGGTCGACCTGCCGGAAGACCAGGACACCTTGTCACGATCCGTGCTCACTTTGTTGCTCGCATTTTCGCTGCTATCGGTATTGTGGATCGCCAGAAAAATACCGGGGTTGATGAATCGTTTCAGATTCACTCGCTTTCTCATTCTGCTGATTATCCTGGTAGCTATTCTCGTCGAAATTCTCGGCTACCATAATTTCGCCGGCTACCTGACTCGTGGAATCGTCCTCACCGCGATGTCTGGTTTCGCAATCTGGATGCTGTTGTGGATGATCGAGCAGACCAGAAACGCGATTACCACCGGCAGCAGTCCGCTTGCCTTCAGAACGCGATCCTACCTGGGGATCAGTTCCGCCGAGAAACCCAGTCGCCTCGGTCCGTATCAATTACTGATAGATATTACGGTCTGGCTCGGTTTTGCCGCACTGCTTATCTGGATATGGGACAACTCGGGTACTGTCTTGCCCAAAGCCGGCACGCACATCACCCAGGGATTCACGATCGGCGCAATCAGCATAATGCCGCTCAATATCCTGTCCGGCGTTATTGCGTTTACCGGGCTGCTACTGGTAACCAGCTGGATCAAGGGCCTGATACAAAGACGCTGGGTGCGTCATATGACCATGGATCGTGGCGCCCGGGATTCGATGGTAACCCTGGCCGGGTATGCGGGATTCGCCATTGCGAGCATTACCGGCCTTGCACTGATCGGCGTAAGTCTCGCTGGCCTGGCCTGGATAGCCACCGCCTTGTCCGTCGGTATCGGTTTTGGCCTTCAGTCGATAGTCAACAATGTTATTTCGGGCATGATTTTGTTGTTTGAAAGACCTGTGAAAGTTGGCGATTTTGTCACCGTGGGCACCGTCGAAGGCTTCGTCAAACGCATAAGCATTCGCTCCACCGAAATCGAAACGCTGGACAACCAGAATATCTTCGTACCCAATTCGGAACTGGTTTCCGGGCAGGTCACCAACTGGGTGCTGCACGACCCGCACGGCCGATTGCGGATCAAGGTGGGTGTCGCCTATGGCTCGGACACCAAACTGGTAAAGGAAATCCTGGAAACCGCGGGCAGAGACCACCCGGAGGTGATCACCGACCCGACCCGGGCGACGCCACCGAAAGCGCTGTTCATGGAGTTTGGCGATAGCTCGTTAAACTTTGAGTTGAGAGTCAGAATAAAACGCATCGAACGACGCTACGATGTGACCAGCGATATCAATTTTGTAATCGACCAGGCTTTCAAGGAACATGCCATAACGATTCCGTTCCCGCAACGCGATCTGCATATCAAGACCTTGCCGCCGAACTGGCCCGACAACGACTAGCAATTTATTTCGTCACGCCGGCGGATCGATACGTTCCAGTCCGCCCATGTACGATTGCAACACCTCGGGCACAACGATTCCGCCGTCTTCTCTTTGATAATTTTCCATGACGGCAACCAACGCCCTGCCGACTGCAACGCCCGAACCATTCAGCGTGTGGACCAGCTCCGGTTTGCCGGTTTCCGGATTGCGCCAGCGCGCGCCCATTCGCCTGGCCTGGAAATCCAGGCAGTTGCTGCACGATGAAATTTCCCGGTACTTGTCCTGTCCCGGCAGCCACACCTCGATATCGTAGGTCTTGGCGGCAGCAAAACCGATATCACCGGCGCACAGGCTGACCACCCGATAAGGTAGTTCTAGTTTTTGCAATACGAGCTCGGCATGCGCCGTCAATTCTTCCAGCGCTGCGTTTGATTTATCGGCTGGCACGATTTGGACCATTTCGACTTTCTCGAATTGGTGTTGCCGGATCATGCCGCGGGTATCCTTGCCATAAGAACCAGCCTCCGAACGAAAACACGGTGTATGCGCCACGAACTTCAGCGGCAGAGCATCGCCGTCGGTGATCTCGTTGCTGACCAGGTTGGCTAGCGGCACTTCCGCAGTCGGTATCATGTACAGCCCGCTGTCGCCGGCAGCAAACAGGTCATCGGCAAATTTCGGCAGCTGGGAGGTCCCGATCAGCGACTTACGGTTGACCAGGTAAGGTACGTAGTATTCGCGGTAGCCGTTCTCGCCGATATGCAGATCCAGCATGAACTGAATCAGCGCCCGGTGCATGCGTGCCAGCGTTCCGCTGATAACGGCGAAACGCGACCCGGAAATTTTTGCCGCCGTCTCGAAATCGAGCATGCCCAGACCGGCGCCAAGATCGACATGATCCCTGACCTCAAAAGAAAATTTACCGGGCTCGCCCCAGCGGCGAATTTCGTCGTTTGCCGATTCGTCATCGCCATCGGGAACGCTTTCGTGAAGCAGGTTCGGCATCCCCAGCATCAGTTCGTCCAGCTCGTGTTTGACAGCCTTCATTTCGGCTTCGGCCTGGTCGAGTTCGTCTCCCAGGCTTTTTACGCCGGCAAGTAATGCATCCGCATTCTCGCCTTTCGCTTTCGCCTGACCGATAGCTTTCGATGCCGTGTTACGCTTGTTGCGCAACTCCTCCACTTGTTGCTGTGCGGATTTCCTGCGATTTTCCAGCGCTTCCAAAACCGCGGTATCCAGTTCATAGCCGCGTCGCGCCAAATTGCCCGCCACCAGTTTCGGATCGCGTCGTAACAGTTTTGCATCCAGCATCGAAGATTCCCCTGTCCCGGCGATTCAGGCCGCGGCCCGACCCAGCCACACGCCCAGTCCCGCGGCGCCGACACAAAGAACCAGGCTGAGCAGCATATTGACCATCGAACGAATCCAGGCTCCTTGCAAAATCAGGTTCAGCGTTTCCATCGAGAACGCCGAAAAAGTGGTAAAGGCGCCGAGAAAGCCGACCAGTGCAAAGGCCCGCCACACCGGCCCCATGTTCAGCCGATCGAACAACCAGACATACAGGAAACCCATCGCCAGGCTGCCGATTGCATTGACCGTCAACGTGCCATACGGAAAGTCTCGCCCCATTGCACCATGGACCGCATTGTAAATACCAAACCTTGCCAGAGCGCCAAGAGCGCCACCGGCGCCAATCGCCAGCAATGTGCTCAACGGACCTCCCCGCAGTAAATGTTCGTGTACTCAGCAATCCTTTTGGTCGCGATTTTTTCGTCTAAGATCCGCAAGTTTTTCCCCGATACGAATTTCCAGCCCGCGCGGCACGGGATGATAATACCTTTGTGGCTGCATTTCCTCCGGAAAATAATTCTCACCTGCGGCAAAAGCATCTGTCTCGTCGTGGGAATACCGGTACCCTTCACCGTGCCCCAGTTCTTTCATCAGCCGGGTTGGCGAATTACGCAAATGCATCGGCACCGGCAGACTACCCCCCCTGGCAATTTCTTTTTGCACGCCCTTGAAGGCCCGGTAAACGGCGTTGCTTTTGGCCGCACAGGCCATGTAGACCACTGCCTGGGCAATGGCCAGTTCGCCCTCCGGGCTGCCCAGCCGCTGATAGACATCCCAGGCCTGCAATGCCAGCGTCAGCGCCCTGGGGTCTGCGTTGCCTATGTCTTCGCTGGCCATACGCAAAACACGGCGCGCAACATACAAAGGATCGCAGCCGCCATCCAGCATCCGCACCAGCCAGTACAGCGCCGCATCGGGATCGCTTCCGCGTACCGATTTATGCAACGCTGAAATCTGGTCGTAGAATTCATCACCGCGTTTGTCAAAGCGCCGAATGCTGTCGGTCGCCAACTCTCGAATAATTTCCTCCGAGATCACGCCGTTGGCGCCCACCAGGTCAGCGGATATCTCGAGCATGGTCAGTAATCGCCTAGCGTCGCCATCCGCCGCCCGCACCAGCAAGCCGGCTATGTCCTCACTGAGTGAAAGCTTCTGCTTACCCAGTCCTCGCTCGGAATCTTTCAGCGCATCGCGGGCGATCGCCAGCAAGGCTTCATCGTCGAGTGGTTTCAATACATAGGTACGCGCACGCGACAGCAATGCGTTATTGAGCTCAAATGACGGGTTCTCTGTGGTTGCGCCGATAAAAATCAAAGTGCCGTCTTCGACGAACGGTAAGAAAGCGTCCTGCTGTGATTTGTTGAAACGATGGACTTCGTCAAGGAAAAGCAGCGTATCCCGGTTCGCATTGTCCCGCTGGAATCGCGCCTGCTCGACTGCCTGGCGTATGTCTTTGACTCCAGCCATGACCGCAGACAGGGCAACAAAATCGACTTCACATTGCTCGGCCAGCATGCGTGCGAGCGTGGTTTTACCGGTTCCCGGCGGCCCCCACAGAATCATACTGTGCAGTGATTTTCCTGCGAACAGGCTTGCCAACGGCTTGTTGTCACCGAGCAAATGGAGCTGGCCATGGAATTCATCGATCGAGCGCGGCCGCATGCGATCAGCCAATGGCCGGAACGGAATACGCTTTTCAGCCTGTTCGGGCATCAGGAACCGGTATTGCTTCCGGACCGGTCAATTCGCCGTTCTATCAATTGACACCAGTTACCCATGCCTTTTACTGCGACCAGCCAGGCAATCGCCACACCGGTCATATTGGCGGCAATATCCCATGGGTCAAAAAAGCGATACGGAAACAGCGTTTGGAAAAATTCCAGCGCTACGCCGAGCAGCGCGAGCGCGAGCGCGATCAACCAGAATCGAGACGGCAGGTATATCCCTGAAAACCAGCTCATAAGTATAAAGTAGGTGCTTGCGTGAAAAACCTTGTCGCTGTATAGCACGGTAAATGTCGGCAATCCCGGTAGCACGCTCATGACCATCGCGACAAAAACCAGCAGCCAGCCGCCGCCCAGCCAAAATCGCATGTACTTGAGTTGCTGCGCGCCAGCCGCGGTCACTGATCATCCTGACCGGCGACCGGCAATTCGCCTATGACATCCGATCCCGCTGGCGGCACGAAGCTAAAGGTGTCATCGGCCAATACCGGGTTTCGCTCGACTTCCTGCAGCAGGATGCGGGTTAGCTGGTCAAGAGAGTCTTCAAGTTCCATTAGCTGCAATTGCCCATCGACGAACCCCAGGGAAATTTTCCGGAAATCTGTCTCCTGATTGCGCGGCACGAGCGTCATCCAGAACACCTCGCCATATTGGCCGGCTTCCGTCAGTTTGAACCCATCGGTCATGGCGGCATCACCGCTCAGCAACATTGCCGGCGTGCTTGCCAGTGAATCATCGAGACTTTTCACGGTGACCTGATCCAGGTCGGGATCGTACAGCCACAGGTGCGTGCCGTCCGATAAAATCAGTTGCTCATAGGGGTCGTGGTAATCCCAGCGAAACTGGCCCGGCCTTTTCAATACCAGGGTTCCGCCGGCGTTTTGCACTATTTGTTGGTTTTCATCGAGAAGAATCTGCCGAAACCGCGCCCGCATCGTCGTGACCCCGGTCAGATAGGCATCGAGCAAGCTCCATGCCCGCTCGGAATTTTCGACAACTTCCTCCGCGTCCGGCTCGATGGCAAGGGTTTGGACGGGGCCCAGCCAGGCAACCACCACGATGGCAAAAAATGCGCTGAGAGCTTTGAATGCCACTTGATTGCTTAGCCCTTTGGCGGTTCCGGCACCAGTACTTCGCGCATGCCATTCGACTGCAGCGCACCCACCAGGCCCGCGTTTTCCATCGCTTCGACCATGCGCGCTGCGCGGTTATAACCGATCTTCAGTCGTCGCTGAATACCCGAAATCGAAGCTTTCCGGGTTTCGCTTACGATGCGTACGGCCTCGTCGTACAGCGGGTCCATTTCCGCATCGCTTTCGACACCGATGTTGGCCAGCTTCAGTCCCGCTATCTGACCCTTCGGGCCCTCAAGAATTTCATCGATATAATTCGGCCTCTCGCTGCCGCGCATGTGTTTTACGACCCGGTGCACTTCCTGGTCGGCGACAAAAGCGCCATGGACGCGGGTCGGGATGGATGTCCCTGGCGGCAGAAACAGCATATCGCCATGGCCGAGCAGCGCTTCTGCGCCCCCCTGATCGAGTATCGTCCTGGAATCAACTTTGGCCGATACCTGGAACGCGATGCGGGCCGGAATATTCGCCTTGATCAGACCAGTAATGACATCGACCGAGGGCCTTTGCGTGGCAACGATCATATGTATGCCTGATGCTCGCGCCTTTTGCGCAAGCCGGGCAATCAATTCTTCCACTTTCTTGCCGACGACCATCATCAGGTCGGCCAGTTCGTCGATCACGACCACGATATAGGGTAATGGTTCCAGAATCGGCGGCACCTGCTCTTCTTCCGAGAGCGGATCGGCCTCGAACAGCGGGTCGGCAATGGGTTTTCTCTTTTTGATCGCATCGATAACCTTGCGATTAAAACCGCTGAGATTCCGCACCCCCACCGCTGCCATCAGACGATATCGTCTTTCCATCTCGGCAACGCACCAGCGCAACGCATTTGCCGCCTCATTCATGTCGGTAACCACCGGTGACAGCAAATGTGGAATACCCTCGTACACCGACAACTCCAGCATCTTGGGATCGATCATGATCAAGCGCACATGTTCGGCCTTCGATTTGTAAAGAATGCTAAGCACCATGGCGTTGATGGCAACCGATTTTCCCGAACCCGTCGTGCCCGCAATCAGCAGGTGCGGCATCCGAGCGAGATCGGCAACGACCGGGTTGCCCGCGATATCCTTGCCCAGCGCGAGGGTGACAGGCGACTTCATCTGGTCATAAGCTTCGGACTTGAGGATCTCGCCCAGCGTTACCAACTCCCTGGTTTCATTGGGGATTTCCAATCCGATCACCGACTTGCCGGGAATCACTTCGACCACTCGAACGGCGATCGCCGACAACGACCTGGCGATATCTTTCGCGAGACTGCTGATCTGACTGACCTTGACGCCGACGGCGGGCTTGAGCTCGAACAAGGTAACCACCGGGCCCGGGTGTACCGACACCACATCGACTTCAACGCCAAAAT
>BFAU01000054.1 GCA_008975185.1 bacterium MnTg04
GGGATGGTTCCATTTGGATTAGCCGGATGAGCGTCAGCGGCTCAACCGGCGTTTGACCGGCAAACCAGAGGCTGCCGCTTTTCGCGGTCGCTTCGAGTCTCCGAATCCCCAATGCCAGGGCGCGCAATTTGACTCTGGCCAGCCGGAACAGCGCTTTGCCTGGTGCCGGCAGGAGGCCGAAGCGATCGATCATTTCGACCTGGAGTTCCCGCAAGGCCTCCTCGCTATCCGCGTTGGCGATACGTTTGTAAAGGATCAGCCGCAAGTGCACGTCGGGCAGGTAATCTTCCGGGATCAGCGCGGCCACGCGCAGTTCGGCATCGACACCCGGATTGGCATCGCCGTCCGCTGAAAGCGCCTGTCCGGAGCGCATCGCATGGACCGCTTTTTGCAGCATATCCATGTATAGCGAAAAGCCCAGTTCCTGGATTTGTCCGCTTTGTTCCTCGCCGAGCAGTTCCCCGGCGCCCCGGATTTCCAGGTCGTGGGTGGCAAGCGTAAAGCCGGCGCCCAGCTCTTCCAGCGACTCGATGGCCTCCAGCCGCCTCGCGGCATCGGCACTGATCGTCGAGCGGGGCGGGGCGATCAGGTAGGCATAGGCGCGGTGATGGGAACGGCCCACGCGGCCGCGCAACTGGTGTAACTGGGCCAGGCCGAGCTTGTCTGCGCGATTGATGACGATAGTGTTGGCGGCGGGTAAATCGAGGCCGCTTTCGATGATGGTCGTGCACAGCAACAGGTTGAAACGCTGGTGGTAGAAATCCAGCATGACCTGTTCGAGTTCTATTTCACGCATCTGCCCGTGGCCTATTCGGATGCTGAGATCGGGCAATAGCCGGGCAAGCCTTGCCGCCATATTTTCGATCGTCCGGACTTCGTTGTGGACAAAAAAGATCTGCCCGCCGCGGCGTACTTCGCGCATACAGGCTTCCTTGATCAACGCGTCATCCCATTGACTGACAAAAGTCTTGATCGCGTGCCGTTCGGCGGGTGGCGTCGCGATCAGCGACATTTCCCGCAGCCCGCCGATGGCCATGTTCAGCGTGCGCGGGATTGGCGTGGCGGTCAGGGTCAGCACATCGACTTCGGCGCGCAGGGCCTTGAGCCGTTCCTTGTGGCGCACGCCAAATCGTTGTTCTTCATCGATAATGACCAGGCCCAGGTTGGCGAAAGCGATCTGTGGCTGGAGCAGGCGATGCGTGCCAATCACGATATCGACGATGCCGCTTTTCAGTTCCGCGATGATTTCCCTGGCCTGCTTGCCTTTCCTGAACCGGGACAGCATTTCGACCTTGACCGGCCAGTCGGCGAAGCGATCGCAGAAAGTCTGGTAGTGCTGTTGTGCAAGCAAGGTCGTCGGCACCAGTAAAGCGACCTGGCTGCCGCCGCTGACCGCGGCAAAAGCGGCGCGCAACGCGACCTCGGTCTTGCCAAAGCCGACATCGCCGCAGACCACCCTGTCCATGGGTTTGCCATCGCGCAAGTCACGCAGTACTTCGACGATGGCCTGCTCCTGGTCGGCGGTTTCCTCGAACGGGAAGTCGGCGGAAAACGCGCGGTAGTCGCGTTCATCGTATTCGCAGCGATGGCCGCTGCGGGACTCGCGGGTCGCATAAAGCTCGAGCAGCTCGGCAGCGACATCGCGGATGCGCTCGCGCGCCTTCTGGCGGATTCTTTGCCATTGGTTGCTGCCGAGCCGGTGTAGCGGGGCGGAATCCGGCGAGCCGCCCGTATAACGGCTGATCAGTTGCAAGGCATGCACGGGAACATAGAGTTTGTCGCCGCCGGCATATTCGAGGACCAGCATTTCCAGTGGTGTTTCGTCGATCGTTTTTGTCACCAGCCCGAGATAGCGTCCGACACCGTAATCCTGGTGCACGACCGGCGACCCGGTGCGCAGGTCGGTCAGCTCGCGGATGATCTGTTCGGGTTCGCGCGCCGCCCGTCGCCGGCGGCGGCTTTGCCGCACCCGTTCGCCGAAAAGCTGGTCTTCGGCTATCAAAGCCAGCGCCGGCTGTTCGAGTTGCAGGCCCTGCTGGACCGGCGCCACCGTGACCGCCAGTTTCTGGCTGGAAGCGATGAACGCCTGCCAGTTCTCGCAGGCCGGCAGGCCGATACCGTGGCCGGCGAGTATCTCGATCAAGGTTTCTCGCCTGCCCGCCGATTCGGCTGCGAACAGGATGCGACCGGCGAAAGATTCGAGGTAGCGCTGCAATGCGGCGGCCGGCTCCCCGGCCCTGGGGTCGAGGTTCAACGAGGGTGGTTTTTTGCTCGGATAATGGCGAATGCCCGGGTCTGCGCCGGGCCATTCGAATGGTTGCCAGACGATAGTTGGCATCGCCTGCATGAGTTCCTGGAGTTCCTCCGGCGGGCAGCAGATTTCATCGGGTCTGAGGATGGGACGCGCGGTATCGTGACGCCGTTGTTCGTATCTTTCGACGATTTCGCCCCACGCGGCGCCGAGCGCCGTATCGAGATCCGCGGGCAGAACGGCCAGGGAGCCGGCAGGCAGGTAATCCAGCAGGGAGCTCATTCGTTCGTGAAACAATGGCAAATAGTATTCGGTGCCGCCCGGCGCGTTGCCCTTGGAAACTTCCTGATAGACATGGCTGGCGCTGGGGTCGCCTTCGAACCGCTCCCGAAACCGTCGCCGAAAAAACCGGATGCCGTTTTCGTCCAGCGGATATTCGTGCGCCGGCAACAGCCGTACCCGGTTCACGCTTGCCGCGGATCGTTGCGTCTCCGCATCAAAGCAGCGCAAGGTATCGATCTCGTCATCTAGCAGGTCAATCCGTATTGGAGAATGCCCGCCCATCGGAAACAGGTCGACCAGCGAACCGCGTATCGCAAACTCGCCGTGTTCGAATACCTGCGAAACGCGGCGGTAACCGGCGGCAACCAGCTCTTTCTGCAAGCTGCCAAGCTCCAGTCGCTGCCCCTTTTCGAGCAGCAGGGACCGACCGCGCACCCACTCGGGTGTCGCCAGGCGTTGCATCAGCGTGGCGATGGGCACGACGATCACGGCTCGCTCCAGGCGTGGGATTCGCAGAAGCGTCGCGAGGCGTTCCGAAACGATGTCCTGGTGGGGTGAGAACACATCGTATGGCAGGGTTTCCCAGTCGGGAAACTGGCTGACCGGCAAGTCCGGCGGGGCGAAAAACCGCAGTTCGTCGCAGAGCCTTGCCGCTTCGGCCGCGCCATTGCAAACCACGATGACCGGTTTGCGGTGCCTGCAGGCAGCGGCACTGATTGCCAGCGCCGGCGCCGCCCCATACAGACGGCCCCAGCGCATTACCCCGCCAGGCGATTCCGGCAATGGCGGGGTGAAAATATCGCTGTAGGTCTTTCCATCGCTCACGGCAATGCGATCCAAAGCAATGCTGGGGGCCGCGATTATTGCACAGGCGGGGCGCTGGAGTTCGCCGGGCGTCTACTTGGGTTTCCGGCGAGGATTCGCAAGCTCCCCGTACAAATCGGTTCGCCGGTCGCGGAAAAAGGGCCAGACGCGGCGGAGCTCTTCGTTGCGCCCGAGATCTACGTTGGCAAGCAGCACCTGGTCGGCATTGGCTGCGCGGGCGAGCATCTCGCCCTGTGGACCGCAGGCAAAACTGGAGCCCCAGAATTCGATGTTCGAACCGGAACCGCCTGCCGCCCATTCCGTACCAGTTCGGTTACAGCAAATGACCGGCAGCTGGTTGGCTATCGCGTGGCCGCGTTGAACCGTAATCCATGCCTCCAGCTGACGCTCTTTTTCGTCCGCATCGTCGCCGGCGTCCCAGCCTATCGCCGAGGGATAGAGCAGCAGTTGCGCCCCATCCAGCGCCATCAGCCTGGCCGCTTCCGGATACCACTGATCCCAGCACACCAGGACGCCAAGACGGCCCACCGGCGTGTCGATCGCGTGGATTCCGAGATCGCCTGGCGTGAAATAGAATTTCTCGGCATACCCCGGGTCGTCCGGAATATGGGTTTTACGGTAAATGCCGGCCAGGTTTCCGTCGGGGTTCAGGACCACCGCGGTATTGTGAAAAAGACCTGCCGCGCCTTTTTCGAATACCGAGCCGACGATGACGACGCCCAGTTCACGGGCGATCTTGCCGAGGAGTTCACTGGTCGGGCCGGGCACCGGTTCGGCCAGGTCAAAGGTTTTTGTTTCCTCTTTCTGGCAAAAATAAACCGAGCCATGCAGTTCCTGCAACAGCACCAGTTTGGCGCCATCGGCCGCCGCTCGGCGAATACCGGTCACGCTGCGTTCCAGGTTTTCGATCCTATTCTCGGTACAGCTGTGCTGGACCAGGCCGATACGCAAATTCTTGCCGCTATCCATCGCTGGATCTCCGCTCAATTCAAAAGTCCGGCGGGCAACTGCATTGCGGCGCAGTGCAGACCGCCACCCTGGGCAATCAACGGCAGGCAGTCGATGCTGACGGCTCGCCGGTCCGGGAAACAGCGGGATATGATCTCGCGGGCTTCGTCGTCTGCCGGCACGCCGAAGCCGGGGACCAGGACTTGCCGTCCGCAGAGCAGAAAGTTGGCATAGCTGGCGGGCAGGCGGTTGCCGTGCGCATCGCCAATGTTTCCCGGAAACGGCAACGGGTGAAGGGCAAACGATTGCCCGTCCAGCCGGCGCAGTCCACGCAGTTCGCCCGCCAGCGCCTGCAAACTTTGAAAATTGGGGTCATTGCGCTCCTCGCAGGACTGGTAAAGCAGAGTCCCGGGATCGGCGAAGCGGACCAGCATATCCACATGGCCAGCCGTATCGTCACCCAATATTTCGCCATTATTGATAGTTATAAAATGTTTAATATCAAATAATTGAGAAATAATATTAATGTTATTTCTTCGTTGTTTCGAGTCCGCACAGCAACGCCGCAGCCAGCGCCGCGTGGTGATCAGGGTGCCGGCCCCATCCGACTCGATCGCGCCACCTTCCAGCACCTGGTCCACGGTCAGCATTTCAGCGTTGCCGAAGCCACCGGCCGCATGAACCACCTGGTTGATCGCGTTATCCCGATGAGCCGGGAATCTGTTTCCCCAGCCGTCGAAACGAAAATTCAACAGCAGCGGCCGGTCCTCCTTGATGATGGCGACCGGTCCGTGATCCCTGGTCCAGATGTCATCCGCGGGCGCCTCGATGAAGTCGATTTTGCCCGCAGATCCGCCGGCTTCGTCGATCAGGATGCGCAAGCGGGCCGCCATGGCCTGGTCTTCGACGATCAGCAATACGCGTTGTTGCCGACTGGCGAGCGCCGCGATTTTTAGCAAAGAGGTCTCCGCGTCGCGCAACGGGTCGATGCCGGCACGGGCAAAATCCCCGTCCTGGCGTGGCCAGGTCAGCATGATGCCGGACTGCGGCTCCCATTCCGCCGGCAGCCGGCCGGACAGGGCCACGCTCATCCCGCCGCGCCCGGCGGCGCAGCATGCAGACCCGAATGGCTGGTATTCCGCGGCTCAGCCGGATTTTTTCTTCGAGACCGAATGGATGACGTAGCGGTACTCAAAATAAACCACAAAGTCTGCGTACTCCCAGCGGGTGATTGGCGGGTCGCCAACGGAGGCGTAGCGGCGGCTCGGTTCACCGTAGCGGGTTTCCACCTGATCCATGCTCATGCCGCGGCCGGGACCGGTTGCCGACTGGGCGATAGTTTCTGCGGAAACCGCGACGGCCATAATGAGCGGACCGGCCATGCCAAGTCCAAGTAAAGCGGCGAGCACAATCGTCCTTTTGTTCATGGCATCTCTCCTTGAGTCCCTGCCCGCGAATATAACACTGTGGCTAGAGAAAAAAAATGCGAGAAATATCATCACTTTCCACCAGTTTTGTGGGGTTTGAGCGATATCGGGCGGCGATCGCCGGGTGGCGGTTTCGGAAATTCGCCAGGGTGAGGAGGCAGGTCTGCGCCGGCGCTTCGATGGGCCGCGTTATTCAGGGCTGCGCCATTGTGATTTAATCGCGGCCCATGTTCCAACCATTGGAAATTTTCATCGGTCTGCGCTATTTGCGAACCAGGCAACAAAACAGCTTCGTTTCGTTTATCACGCTGGCATCCCTGATCGGTGTAGCGCTTGGCGTCGCCGCCCTGATCGTCGTGCTGTCGATCATGAACGGATTCGAAAACGAGTTGCGTGGACGCCTGTTGTCGATGACTTCTCATGCGACGGTGGCGGCGGCGCGCGGCGGCATCAGCGACTGGCGGGGGCTAATCGACCGCGCGCAGCAGCAGGAAAATGTGGTTGGCGCGGCTCCCTATGTGCAGTTGCAGGGGATGCTGGTGAATGGCTCAAGGCTGAATGGCGCGCTGGTGCGCGGAATCAACCCGCGGCTGGAGAAGACCGTGGACCGGGTTGGCAGCTTTATGGTCGAGGGGACCCTGGACAGCCTGAATTCTGCCGGCAACAACATGGTGCTTGGGCGTTTGCTGGCATTGCGCCTCGGCGTCGGTGTCGGCGACCGGTTGAATCTGCTGGTGCCGCAAACCGGTCTCTCCGCCGGCGACATCAGGCCCAGGATAAGTCGTTTTACGGTCAGCGGGATATTTGAAGCCGGCATCCAGGAACACGATGGCTCACTGGCGCTGGTCAATATTGCCGATGCGGCAACGCTGGCCGGGCTCGGTGATTCGGTCACCGGCATACAATTGCAATTTGACGATGTGTTTGCCGCACCGGCCGGGATAAAAACCTTCGCCGGCGGCCTGGCCGGCGCCGAGCGCTACCGGTTCAGCGACTGGACCGTGGAGAACGCCAGTTACTTCCGCGCGATTCGCATCGAAAAAACCATGATGAGCATTATTTTGCTGCTGGTGGTCGCGGTCGCCGTTTTCAACATCGTCGCTACCTTGATGATGGTGGTGACCGACAAGCGGGCGGAGATTGCGATCCTGCGCACGCTGGGGCTGAAACCCGAATCGGTGGTCAGGATTTTCATGATCCAGGGCCTGGTAATCGGTTGGGTCGGGGCGCTGAGCGGGGTCGCGCTAGGCGTATTGCTGGCCCTCAATGTCGGCGTCATCATGCCGAGACTTGAGGCCTGGTTCGGTTTCCAGGTCATGCCCTCGGATGTTTACTACATCAGCGAGTTGCCATCCGATCTGCATGTCGCCGATGTGCTGTTTATTGCCGTGGCCGCCCTCGTGCTGTCTGCGCTGGCCACGATTTTCCCATCCCGCCGCGCCGCCAGGGTCGAGCCGGCCGAGGCGCTGCGCTATGACTAGCCTGCGCCTGAGCCGGTATGAGTATTTCATTGGTCTGCGGTACCTCCGCTCGCACGGCGGCAACCGCTTCATTTCGTTTATCTCGATGATCTCCATGCTCGGGATCGCCGTGGGAGTCGCGGTGTTGATCGTTGTCCTGTCGGTCATGAACGGCTTTGAGGAGGAGCTGCGCAGCCGCATTCTGTCGATGACGGCGCACGCGACCGTGTCCGGCGGTGAGCAGGGGCTCGATGACTGGGAGAGCGCCATTGGCATGGTCGAGGAGGACCCGCGCGTGCGCTCGGCAGCGCCGTTCATAGAAGGTGAGGCGATGCTGATCGGCGCAGACCAGGTTAGCGGCGTGCTGGTCAGGGGAGTCGTGCCGGAACGTGAGCGGGAAGTTTCCGCCGTGGCGGACTTGCTCGTGCAGGGCAGCCTGGCCGACCTCCAGGCGGGCAGCTACCGGATCGTGCTCGGCAGCGATCTTGCGCAACACCTGGCAACCCGGGTGGGCGACCACGTGATCATGGTCATCTCCCGTGGCCGCGTGACGCCGGCCGGGGTGTTTCCGCGAATGAGAAGATTCCGGGTCAGCGGAATTTTTCATGCCGGCATGTACGAGTACGATCGCAACCAGGCTTTTATCCACATGGGCGATGCGGCCCGGCTTTTTCAACTGGGCGAATCGGTCAGCGGCGTCCGTCTCAGAATCAGCGACCCGCTGATCGCGCCAGAGGTCGTCCGTGATGTGGCCCCGCGGCTCGATGGCGCCATGTACATTTCAGACTGGACCCGCAGCCATGCCAATTTTTTTCGTTCCATCCAGATTACCAAGTCGATGATGTTTGCGATCCTGCTCCTGATCATGGGCGTCGCCGCGTTCAACATCGTATCGACGCTGGTCATGGTGGTCAGGGACAAGCAGAGCGATATTTCCATTTTGCGGACCATGGGTGCAGGTTCGCTCAGCGTGATGAAGATATTCATGGTGCAAGGTATCCTGATCGGTGTCCTGGGTATATTGGGCGGGTTGCTTCTCGGCATCCTGATCGCGGTCAACCTGGAGTACCTGATCCAGGGCGTGGAAGCGCTGCTGCAGACCGACCTGCTGGCCGCGGATGTGTATTTCATCGGCGATCTGCCCGCGCGCGTGCATGCCATCGACCTGCTGAAGATTTGTACGACCGCTCTCGGCCTGTCATTTTTATCGACCTTGTACCCGGCCTGGAGAGCGGCCCGGATTCAGCCCGCAGAGGTGTTGCGATATGAGTGAAGGCCGGTCAGAGACCGACATCAATGCCCCGGTACTCGAATGCCGTGGCCTGGTAAAGAACTTCCGCCAGCGCGACAAAACCGTGGAAGTATTGCGCGGTATTGATTTCACGGT
>BFAU01000055.1 GCA_008975185.1 bacterium MnTg04
ACAGACGCGATCCCAGAAATCCTCGGCAGGCGCCATGCCGTGTTCCGGCATGCGTTGCAACAACAATCCAGCAACCGCGTCGTCGCCGCTGGCCAGCCACAGCCGGGTCGGCAACTGCTCCGAGCGATCGAAATACTCGCGCAGGCTTTCCGCAACGGTAGCCCCGGTTACCGGAACGACGCCCTGGTAACGCTGGTTGTCTGCATCGTTCTCGATCGAGATGATCATTTTCCCATTGCTCATCAACTGCTCGAACGTGGCGTCGTCAAATTCGCCCTGCCACCGGGCCAGCCCCCTGAGCACCAACTTGTTGCTGCACTGGATCACGACCATGGTCAACGGACCGTCGCCCTGGATCTGCACGGTTATCTGGCCCTCGAACTTGACGGTAGAAGCGAGCAGTACGGTGGCGGCCATGGTTTCGCCGAGGATTCGTCGAACGGGCTGCGGATAATCGTAACGCTCCAGGATCGCGCGCCAGGACTGATCGAGATGCACGAGTTTCCCGCGGACCGCGCAGCCCTCAAACAAGAACTGGTGCAGACTGTCGCGCGATAACCCGTCCAATGTTCAGGCCAGCTTCTTCTTGAGCAACTGGTTTACCTGGCCCGGATTGGCCTTGCCCTGGGTCGCCTTCATGACCTGACCGACAAAGAACCCGAACAACTTGTCCTTACCGCCGCGATACTGTTCGAGCTGCGCCGGGTTTGCCGCGATTACTTCATCGATGATTTTTTCGATCGCCGCACTGTCGGTGATTTGCCTGAGCCCTCGTTTTTCGATGATATCGTCGGCATCGCCCTCGCCATCCCACATCGCTTCGAACACTTCCTTGGCGATCTTGCCCGAAATCGTGCAGTCCGCGATCCGCTTGAGCAGACCGGCCAGCGCGGACGCGGAGACCTTGCTGTCGCCGATTTCCGTGCCGCTTCGGTTCAGGCCGGCGGATAGCTCGCCGGCAACCCAATTTGCAGCCAGCTTGGGCTCGCCGCCGCTCGCTTCGACAACCGCCTCAAAATAAGCGGCCATCTCGCGGCTGGTCGTCAGCACGCGCGCATCGTAGTCGCTCAGTTTGTAATCGCTGCGAAAGCGCTCGCGTTTTTCGTCCGGCAGTTCCGGCAGCGTGCTGCGCACGGCCTCGATCTCCTCCTCGGTGATCAGCAGGGGCAGCAAATCGGGATCGGGAAAATAGCGATAATCGTTGGCCTCTTCCTTGAGCCGCATCGTCCGCGTTTCGTTTTTTGCGGAATCGTAGAGACGGGTTTCCTGCACCACCTTGCCGCCGGATTCGAGCACATCGATCTGGCGCTCCACCTCAAGATTGATTGCCTTTTCCACGAAACGGAAGGAGTTGAGGTTTTTCAGCTCGGTGCGGGTGCCAAATTCCTCCTGGCCCTTTGGCCTCACGGAAACATTGGCATCACAGCGGAATGATCCTTCCTGCATATTGCCGTCACAGATTTCCAGGTAGCGAACCAGTGTATGCATCCCTTTCATGTAGGCGACCGCTTCTTCGGCCGAGCGCATATCCGGCTCGGATACGATTTCCAGCAGCGGCGTCCCCGCGCGGTTGAGATCGATACCGCTCATTCCCTGGAAGTCCTCGTGCAAGGATTTTCCCGCGTCCTCTTCCAGGTGGGCGCGGGTGATACCGACCCTTTTGCGGCTGCCGTCGTCGAGGGTGATACAGATCTCGCCCCGACCAACCACCGGCAATTCAAACTGGCTGATCTGATAGCCTTTCGGAAGATCCGGATAAAAATAGTTTTTGCGCGCGAACACCGAGCGGCGCGCGATCTCGCAATTCACCGCCAAACCGAATTTCACGGCCATTTTTACCACTTCACCATTGAGCACCGGCAAGACGCCGGGGTAACCGAGATCGACGAGGTTCGCCTGGCTGTTGGGCTGCGCACCGTAAGCCGTCGAACTGCTCGAAAAAATCTTGCTCCGGGTGGCGAGCTGGGCGTGTATTTCCAGCCCGATTACGACTTCCCATTCGATAGTCATGCCGTCGGAGTACCCCCGACTGTCATTTCCGGTGCGCGGGTGTGCCAGTCCGTGACCTGCTGATACCGGTGCGCCGCGTTCAACAGGCGTGCTTCGCAAAAGTGGGGGCCGACAATCTGCAAGCCCACCGGCAGGCCATCGACGAACCCGCACGGCACCGACATACCTGGCAGGCCCGCCAGGTTGGCGCCGATCGTGTAAATGTCGTTCAGGTACATGGTGATCGGGTCGTGGGTCTTGGCGCCGAGTTCGAAAGCCGGCGTCGGCGTAGTCGGGCCCGCGATCAGATCCACCGATTTGAACGCTTCTGCATAGTCGGCCGCGATCAGTTGACGGACTTTCTGCGCCTTGAGGTAATAGGCGTCATAGTATCCCGCCGACAATACATAGGTGCCGGTCATGATGCGGCGCTTGACCTCGTCGCCAAATCCCTGGCCGCGAGTTTTCTTGTACATGTCCGTCAGGTCATCGTATTTCTGCGCCCGGTGACCGAATCGAACGCCGTCAAAACGGGACAGGTTCGATGAGCACTCGGCCGGCGCCACCACATAATAAGTGGGCACCGACAACCCCAGGTTCGGCAGATGGATTTCACTGATTTTCGCACCGAGCTTCTCCAGCTCGCGGATCGCTTCTTCAACGGCAGTCTTGTTTGCCGGCATCAATCCATCATCGAAAAACTCCGTGGGCACGCCGATACGCAAGCCGTCGAGGTTGTCTTCCAGCGTCGCCCGGTAATCGGGCACGTCTTTTTCAGCGCTGGTCGAATCCCTGGGATCGAAACCAGCCATCGTCCCGAGCATTATCGCGGCGTCCTCGGCACTGCGGGTCAGCGTGCCGGCCTGGTCAAGACTCGAGGCAAATGCCACCATGCCATAGCGGGAAACGCGGCCATAGGTTGGTTTGAGCCCCGTAATACCCGTCAGCGCAGCCGGCTGGCGTATGGAACCGCCGGTATCCGTACCGGTGGCGCCAGGCAGCAGGCGTGCCGCGACCGCCGCCGCGGAGCCGCCGGACGAGCCACCCGGGACCCGGGTTTCGTCCCACGGGTTTTTTACCGGGCCAAAGCAACTGTTTTCGTTCGACGAACCCATCGCGAATTCGTCCATGTTGGTTTTTGCCAGCATCACCGCGCCGGCCTTTTTCAGTTTCCCTACCACTGTCGCGTCATAGGGTGAAATAAAATTGTCCAGAATCCGGGATCCGCAGGTTGTCAGTACGCCATCGGTACAGAAAAGGTCCTTGTGCGCGATGGGAATGCCGTTCAG
>BFAU01000056.1 GCA_008975185.1 bacterium MnTg04
CAGATTCCCGAAAAACAGATCGAGGGCCTGGTGCACGTCAGCGCTCTGCCGGTCGATTACTACGAGCACGACCCGACCCATCACACGCTGACCGGTGAAAAAAAGCGCCTGGAATTCCGCTTATCGGACCCTTTGCAGGTACGCGTCAGCCACGTCGATATGGACAAGAGAAAGATCGATTTTGAACTGGCGGGCGATCCGCCACCGAGAAAATCACGGATGCAAAAGCGCGGGCGGAAACGATGAGCAAGAATTTCGTCTATGGTTTTCACGCGATCGAAACACTGCTGAAGGAGCAGGCGCAAAGCGTAGAGAAGCTGCTGGTCTGTGGTCGCGAGAATCGTCGCACCGGCGAAGTCGTACGGCAATCGGAGGCGCTGGGCATACCGGTTGAGCGCGCGCGCCAGGCGGAACTGGATCGGCTAAGCGATAACGCGAACCACCAAGGCTTGCTGGCCTGGGTCAGGCCGCAGGAGGTGCGCAACGAGGCATTCCTCAAAGACCTGGTGCTGGCCGAAGGCGGCAGGATATTTTTGCTGGTCCTCGACGAAATCCAGGACCCGCATAATCTGGGCGCCTGCCTGAGGTCGGCGGATGGCGCAGGCGTTTCAGCGGTGCTTACCCCTCGCCGCCGGTGTGCGGGGCTGACTCCGGCGGTGCGCAAGGTCGCCAGTGGCGCGGCCGAAACGGTGCCGTTGGTCCAGGTCGGCAATCTTGCCCGCATGCTGCGCTGGCTGGCGGAGCAGGACGTGCGGATTATCGGGCTGAGCGGCGATGGCGGGCAGAGCCTGTACGACACTGCCTTGACGGGTCCCCTGGCGCTAGTACTCGGTGGCGAGGGCAAAGGGCTGCGGAGGCTGACCAAGGACCGCTGCGAGGCATTGGCGGCGCTGCCGATGCGCGGCACCATCGATAGTCTGAATGTCTCGGTGGCTGCCGGGATCTGCCTCTACGAAGCCTTGCGCCAGCGCAATTCCTGAGACGCAAAAAGCTTGCTCAATATCCGTAACTTGTTTAGCATTCGGCTCCCTGCGTTTGGCGCAGACACACAGGGCGTCTGAAAAACGCCGACTCCTTGCCTCACCGGAAAGCCGGGAGGCTGTTCAATCCGTAAGGAGAGTTCATTGAGACACTATGAAATCGTGTTTCTGGTCCACCCTGACCAGAGCGAACAAGTGCCAGCCATGCTGGAACGCTATCGTTCGATGATCGAGTCCAATGGCGGTGCAATTCACCGGCAGGAAGACTGGGGCCGGCGGCAGCTGGCCTACCCGATCAACAAAATCCACAAGGCGCATTACCTGATGCTCAACATCGAGTGCGGGAAATCGACTCTTGAAGAGCTGGTCGGCGCTTTTCGTTTCAGTGACGCCGTTTTGCGCCACATGGTAGTCAATCGGGAAGAAGCGATTTCCGAGCCATCGTTTATGGCCGTTGCGGAAGAAGAGAGCAACGCCAGGCCGGAGCACCGGCGGCCGAAGCCCGCGCAGGCAAGCAGTGACGAAAAAACCGCAGACGCCGGCAGCAAAGCAGCCGGCGACCCGGGTACTGTTGAAGAATCTGCGGCGGACGCCGGCAAGGAAGCGGCTGGGGCTGACGAAGTTACTGCTGCCGATGACGCCGATGGCGCGGGGGAGCCTTCTGCACAGGCAGAGAGCGACGCAGTCGCTGCTGAAGAGCCCGCTGCTGCAAACGCCAGCGAAGACTCGCCTGGGGCCGGCGAAGTAACCGCCGCTGATGACCCCGATACTGCAGAAGAATCCGGCAAAGAAACCACAGCCGGGACCGCTTGACCGCTATCGAACTATTAAGGAACGGACATGGCAAAATTTCATCGTCGCAGAAAATTCTGCAAATTCACGGCTGATGGCGTCAAGGAAATCGATTACAAAGACCTGGTTACGCTGAAGGCATATATCACTGAAACCGGGAAAATCGTTCCCAGTCGGATTACCGGCACCAAATCGCATTACCAGCGACAATTGGCCACGGCAGTGAAAAGGGCGCGTTACCTGGCTTTGCTGCCGTACACCGACCGTCACTGAGCGGGCATGGGGCGCGCAGGCGCGTCCGGCTATCGATGCGTGACATTTTGATTTGGGCGCTGGCTTTTCGCTGGCGGATAGTCCTGCTGATCACGGCCTTGGGAGCCTTGTCCGTGACCGCGCCGCTGGCGAGCGCCTTGCTGGTGCTGTGCGCGCTGGCACAATCGCCAAGGCTGGCCGTCCAGCTGGCGGCGATGGCCACCGGAATGCTGGCCATACTGACCATAGTCAGTGGCGAGCAAGCATGGTCGGCGCTGGCGACATTGATCGGCTGGATGCTGGTCATTGGCATGGCGACGCTGGTCCGGCGATTCGGTTCGTTAAACCTGGCCATACAGCTGGCTAGCGTGGTCGCCTTGCTGGGTATCGTTGTCTGGGGCCTGCTGTGGACGGACCCGGGGAGCACGTTTGAAGCGCTGGTTATGGGGCTGTTGCAGCCGCTGATCAGCCAGGGGAAACTGCAGGCGGGTTCTGCGGTGTTTCGGCAAATTGCCGAGCTGATGCCGGGCATTTTAGTCGTGTCGATACTGGCGACGTTGCTGATCAGTCTGGCAATTGGACGCTACTGGCACGGCTTGCTGACCGGGGAGCAAAAATTTGCCGCGGAGTTTCGGCAGTATCGGCTCGGACGGATTGCCGGGCTGCTGGCAACTGCCGGTCTGGCAGCCGGTTTTCTGCTCAATGGACCCGGCGCGACCAACCTGCTGGTGGTGGCCGGAGCGGTGTTTTTTGTTCAGGGTCTTGCGGTAGCGCATGCCCTGGTGAAGCAGAGCGGGCTGGGATCTATGCCGCTCATGGTGCTGTACGCGGCCATGGTTTTTGCAGCGCAGCTGGCGATACCCTTGGTACTGGCAGCCGGCCTGGTGGATAACTGGCTGGATTTGAGAGGAAAATTGATCGCACGCAAATAATTCCCGGCGCGGGCCGGCCGGACTATCAATCTAATGGTGAAGTGATGGACGTAATACTGCTGGAAAAAGTCGAAAACCTGGGTGAAATTGGCGATCAGGTCAAGGTCAAATCGGGTTATGGACGCAACTACCTGTTGCCACAGGGCAAGGCGCTGTTGGCAACGAGCGAGAACGTCGCGCGGATGGAGGCGTTACGTACGGAACTGGAGGCCAAGGGCAATGCAGAGCTGGGCGAGGCCAGCGCGCGGGCCGAGAAGCTTACCGGCCTGGTGGTTACCGTAGAAAGCCGGGTTGGCCCTGAAGGCAAATTGTTCGGCTCGGTCGGGCCGATCGACATTGCCGAAGCGCTTGCAGAAATGGGGCATGATGTACAACGCAGCGAAATTCGCATGACCGATGGTGCGATTCGCGTGGCTGGCGAACACCAGGCCATGCTGCATCTGCGCTCAGACGTCAATGTGGCGATCACGATTCAGGTTGCCGCGGACGGGTCCGCGGTGGTGATCGACCCGGACGAAGAAGAATCTGCGGATATTACGGCGCCCGAAGCCGCGGAAGAACCCGCAACCGAGGAATAGCCAAGGAATAGAAGGCGATTTTCAGTCGCCTGGCAAGGTGATAGAGTAGGCTCATGGTCGAGGCGGTTCAGTCACAATATCCCGGTACCCAGACTGCGGAAAGCCTGCGTCTGCCGCCTCATTCGGTGGAGGCAGAGCAGTCCATACTCGGCGGCCTGATGCTGGATAACAGCGGATGGGACCGCATCGCCGATCTCTTGCATGGTAGCGATTTTTACCGCCGCGACCATCAGCTGATCTTCGAAGCCATCGGCGCGCTTTCAGAGAAAAGCGTACCCAGCGATGCGGTCACCGTTTCCGAGCACCTGGAAAAATGCAGCCAGCTCGACGACGCCGGCGGCCTGGCGTACATCGCGAGCCTTGTCAGGGACACGCCAAGCGCCGCCAATATCAAGGCTTATGCCGAAATCGTCCGTGAGCGTTCGATGCTGCGCGAGCTTATCCGGGTGGGTGGTGAAATTGCCGGCAGCGCGTACGCAAACGATGGCCGGGGCGCCGCTGACCTGGTCGATGAGGCCGAGCGCAAGGTGTTCGAGATCGCCGAGCAGGGCCAGCGCGCCGGCAGCGGCTTTATCGGCTTGAGGAAAATATTGCCAGGAGTCATCGACCGCCTCGACGAGCTGAGTCACTCCGATGGCGATATCACTGGTGTGGCGACCGGGTTTCAGAAGTTCGACGACTTGACGGCGGGCTTGCATGGTGGCGAATTGATCATCATCGCCGGCCGGCCGTCGATGGGAAAAACCACGCTGGCGATGAATATTGCGGAGAACGCCGCCATAGCGTGCAAGGTGCCGACGGCGATATTCAGTATGGAAATGTCGGCCGAGCAGTTGGCATTCCGGATGATCGGCTCGATCGGGCGGGTCAATCAAAGCAAGCTGCGAACCGGGCGATTCTCGGACGAAGACTGGACCCGGATAAACTCCGCGGTAGCCATCATGTCGCAGGCGCCGATTTTTATCGATGACACGCCGGCGCTCAGTCCGACGGAAATTCGTGCCCGTTCGCGGCGCCTGAAACGGGAGCATGGCCTGGGCCTGATTGTGGTGGATTATCTGCAGCTGATGGGGATTTTCGGCACCCGGGAAAACCGCGCAACCGAGATATCGGAAATCTCGCGCTCGCTAAAAGCGCTGGCCAAAGAGCTCGATGTGCCTATCGTCGCGTTGTCGCAGCTCAACAGAGGGGTCGAGCAACGGACGGACAAGCGGCCGATCATGTCCGACCTGAGAGAGTCGGGCGCCATCGAACAGGATGCCGACCTGATTGCGTTCATTTATCGCGAGGAAGTGTATGACCCCGACACGCCAAGAAAAGGTGTGGCCGATATCATCATTGCCAAGCAAAGAAACGGTCCCATCGGGAATCTACACCTCACTTTCCTGGGCGAATACACGAGGTTCGAAAACCTCATCGCCGAGGATTATGGGCTCGGCGATTATAGGTGAGCGCCGCCACGGCCCGGATCGATACCGACGCCCTTCGCCATAACCTCGGGCAAATCAGGAACCGGGCTCCAGCAAGCAAGATCATGGCCGTAATCAAGGCCAACGCTTATGGCCATGGCATGGTGGCGATCGCGCAAGCGCTGGCCGATGCGGACAGCCTGGCTGTCGCGCGCGTCGAGGAAGGCATCCAGTTGCGAGAAGCTGGTATAGCTTGTCCCATCGTGGTGCTCGAAGGAATCTGCAACGCGGACGAGCTCGGGCTGGCCGGACAACACTCTCTGGAGACGGTGGTTCATTGCCGGGAACAGATCATTCTGATGGAGCAGAATTCCGGGAGCGGCGCGGATCTGTGGCTGAAACTGGATACCGGGATGAACCGGCTCGGTTCTACCGCGGAGGAATTCGCGGAAGCACACCGGCGGCTGGTCAATCTGCCATCGGCAAACCGGGACCCCGGCCTGATGAGCCATTTTTCTTCGGCCGACGTCGCCGAGTCGGAAACCAGCCAGGAGCAACTGAGAAAATTCCTGGAAACGACTGCGGGCCTCCCCGGGGAGCGCAGCCTGGCCAATTCGGCCGGCATCCTCAATATTCCCGCAAGCCACCTGGAGTGGGTCAGACCGGGGCTGTCTCTTTATGGTGTATCGCCGGTCGCCGGAAAAACCGGGCAGGACCTGGGCCTGAGGCCGGTGATGCGTTTTTCAACCTGGTTACTTGCCACCAGAAATCTCGTCGTGGGCGATACAGTCGGTTATGGTTGCCGATGGCAGGCGGCCAGGCCGACGAGGCTCGGCATTGCGGCCTGTGGATACGGCGATGGTTATCCCTGGGCTTTGCCGGAGGGTACGCCGTTACGCGTCAAGGGAAAGCATGCCGGATTGGCGGGCCGGGTGTCGATGGATATGATCGCGTTCGACCTGGGAGCAGACAGCGATGCGCGCATCGGGGACGAAGTGTTGCTTTGGGGAGAAACTGAATTGCCGGTGGAAGAAATCGCCGCGGCGGCACAGAGCATTCCTTACGAATTGCTGTGCCGGGTTTCCGAGCGCGTCAGCCGGGAGATCGTGACCAGCCAGGCGCCTATTGGATAAAGAATCCCATCTTTACGCCGGCCAGCTCAACAACATCGTTGTCTTTCAACTGGCGCGCCTTGGGCCCGATGGATTCTTCGTTCACCTTCGGGTATCCCTTGGTTCCCGGATCCACGTTGACGATAAAGTAACCCTCGGCTCTGCGGGTAATGGCCGCTACTTGGATTCCTGGTCTGCCCAGCGTCGTCAATGCCTTGGTCAATTCCATCTCACGCCCTGCGAACTGGCCGCTGAGAACCTGGATTCTCGCCTTTGGCAAGGCGGTAGCCGGGGCGGCTTTCGGTGCCTGAGTACTGGAGTGGTCTTCACCCGGCATCGGTATCGATTTACCGGTAACCGGCACGGCAGCGGCGACTTCGTCCACTGCCACGTTGACATTGCGAATAACGTCTTCGCTCTGCGAACTAGGATGGATGACCATGGTTTTTTCGAAATCATCCTGATCAGCCTCGGTGACATCGTCATCGCTAAACTTGAGCTGGTGGTGGCCCACGGTGATCACGTCGCTATTTTGCAACGCATGTTTCTTGATCAGCTTGCCGTTGACATAGGTTCCATTGGTACTGTTCAGGTCTTCCAGGAAAGAATCGTTGAGGATATTGATAATTAGCGAGTGATGGCCGCTGACCGCGGCGTTGTCGATACGCACGTCATTATCCGGGAGACGACCGATCGTGTACCGTTCCTTGCTCATGTTGTACTCGGCCAGCACTTGCCCGTCGAGGCTGAGAATCAAACGCGCCATGATGTCCCTCGATTCCTTCCAAAAAGGCCGGTCAAGATAACCAGCCCTTAATTCGATCCATTATCCCGGTCTTCGCGGGGAACCAATCCATTGTATGGGCAACAATGACCGATATGTTGTCCCGCCCGCCATTGTCGTTGCTGAGTTGGACCAATTGCTTACCCACTGTGTCAAGATTAGCACTAAACGTGCTGATAGTTAAGTGAATATCTTCGTCTTCCACCATGTCGGACAGACCATCGGAACAGAGCACATAGTAGTCTCCGGGCAGGACTTTGGCCTCTTGCACCTCAACCTCGACCCGCGATTCCACGCCCAGCGCCCGGGTAACATAATTGCGGTTGGTCGATCGCTGGGCCTCTTCCTCTGAGTAAAACCCCCTGTCAACCAGCTCCTGGAGCAGGGAGTGGTCCATTGTAATTTGCTCGAAACGCTCGTTTCTGAGCCGGTAAAGCCGGGAGTCGCCCACATGAGCTATCGAGACACGATTGTCATAGAACAACGCGCTGACAATAGTTGTTCCCATGCCTTCGCATTGCGGCTGGCTCTCCGAGGTCTGATTGATAATCTTGTTGGCGCGGGCAATCGCGTCACGCAGAACGATCGACTGGCGCATCAGGCCCGTTTCCGAATCCACGCCGCTGCGTTCTAGAGTTTCGACGCCCGCATGCACTTGTTCCAGGATGGTCT
This sequence comes from bacterium MnTg04, assembly GCA_008975185.1. Taxonomy (GTDB): domain Bacteria; phylum Pseudomonadota; class Gammaproteobacteria; order Steroidobacterales; family MnTg04; genus MnTg04. The sequence continues at coordinate 7,512 of BFAU01000056.1, forward strand.
TGACGGCGATGCCACTGGCAACCTCGCCCGCGTTATAACCGCCCATGCCATCGGCGAGCACCAGCAGCCCGATCGACATGTCGGTGCCGATTGCGTCTTCGTTATGATCGCGAACCCGGCCGACATCGGTGACCGCCAGGTGCTGAATTTTTTCTTCCATTTGCATTTGTGCCAAGCCTAGACTCCCCATTGCTCCTGGCACTCGCGCAGGGCCACCGCCATTGCCGAACCACTTTCAAAGCGCTGGTCCGGCTCTTTTGCCAGCGTCTTGCTGACGATTTCTTCCAGGCATGCAGGCAAATCCGGCCGAATTGAACATAACGGCGCGTGCTCGGCGTTGGCAATCTTGTACATCAGCCCAGTCATAGAATCCGATTGAAATGGTAATTGTCCCGTCAGCAACTGGTAAAGCGTAACACCAAGCGAAAACAAGTCCGAGTCGCCAGTCACATTTTTCCCCTCAAGCTGTTCCGGCGACATATAGGACGGAGTTCCCAGAACGATCCCGGTCTTGGTTGCATGAGAGTCGGTCAGCCGGGCAATGCCAAAATCAGTGATCTTCAACTCGTCCTTTTCAGCAAGATACATGATATTGGCCGGTTTTATATCTCGATGCACCACATTTTGTTGATGGGCGTAATCCAGCGCATCGGCCGCGCGCGCGATAAGCTGTATCACTTTCTCGGCGGGGAGCAGATTGTCTGGCGTCGTAAAATTGTTCAGGTGCTCGCCCTTGAGAAACTCCATCGCGATATAGGCCAGATCGTGGTCCTCGCCGACATCGTAAATAGTCACGATATCGGGGTGGTTAAGACGCCCGGCCGTCTCGGCCTCGCGAAAGAATCGCTCCTTGGCGCTGGAGATTTCCTGTTCCTCGAATTCGTCAGCCAGGGGAATTGTTTTTATGGCTACAACGCGGTTGATTTTCGGGTCACGGCCCAGGTAAACGACGCCCATCGAGCCTTTGCCGATTTCCTTTTCAATCTGGTAGCGGCCGAGTACCGGTTTGTGAAAGCCCGAGCCTTC
>BFAU01000057.1 GCA_008975185.1 bacterium MnTg04
TGCTGTAACTCCACTCGTGCATGCCCATCTTGGTGCTCTCCATCGTCACCTGGTCCGGCAGGCGCTCTGTCATGTCCTCGCCATGGCAGTACTTGTGAATGGAGATCGCGGCCTGGTGGCCGTGTGCGACCGCCCAGATGATGTTTTTCGGGCCAAACGCCGCATCGCCACCGAAAAACACACCTGCGCGGGTGGACTGGAAGGTGACCGGGTCGACGACCGGTACATCCCACTGGTCGAACTCGATGCCGATATCCCTTTCCATGAAGGAAAAGGCATTCTCCTGGCCGACCGCGAGGATTACGTCGTCGCAGGGCAGGATGACCCGGTCGAGTTCGGTAGACTGCAGCCGGCCGTTCTTGTCTTCGTGCCACTCGACTATCGCAAACTCCATGCCGGTCAGCTTGCCCTTTTCGATAATCATCCGCAGCGGCGCATGGTTCAGCAACAATTCGATCTGCTCTTCCTCGGCATCTTCGAGCTCCCAGTCGGACGCCTTGAGCAGGTGTCGCGGCTTACGCGCGGTAACCATGACCCGTTTACCGCCCAGCCTCAGTGAAGTGCGGCAACAATCCATCGCGGTATTGCCGCCGCCCACGATGACCACGTTTTTGCCGATCGAATCGATGTGCTCGAACGCGACCGATTCCAGCCAATCGATTCCTATATATATACGGTCGCTGTCGTAGCGGCCCGGGACTTCCAGGTTGCGGCCACGCGGCGCGCCCGAACCGACAAATACCGCATCGAAATCCTCCTCGAGCAGGTCTTTCATGCTGGTGATCTCGTGACCGAGCCGCAGATCCGCGCCCATGTCCACGATCATGTTGATTTCTTCGTCCAGCACCTTGGGCGGCAGGCGAAACGTCGGGATATTGGTGCGCATCAGGCCACCGGTGGTATCGAATTTTTCGAAAATCACAACTTCGTAGCCCATCGGCAACAAGTCATTGGCCACCGTCAGCGTTGCGCAGCCAGCACCGATCATGGCAACCTTTTTGCCATTCTTCTGCTTGGGCGCTTTCGGCAGGCGATCGCTGATGTCGTCACGCAGATCGGCGGCGACCCGTTTCAGGCGACAAATGGCAACCGGTTTTTCCTCGATCCGGACACGACGGCAAGCCGGCTCGCAAGGCCGGTCGCAGACTCGGCCCAGGATGCCGGGAAACACATTCGACTCCCGATTCAGCACGTAGGCGTCGTTGAATCGACCCTGGGCGATCAGCCGGATATAGCCAGGCACATCCGTGTGCGCCGGACACGCCCACTGGCAATCGACCACCTTGTGGTAATAATCCGGGTTTTTGGTATCGACAGGATCCATGATCCCTTTCCCTACAACGGTTGCGACAGTCAAGGGGCCTTATATAGCCACATCCGCGGGAGGCAAACAAGTGGCGGATTTTGGCGCCTGATTGCGGGTGTTTGTGGACCAACGGGTAATGGTTTTCGCAGCTATCGACAGCCCGTCGAAACCGCTTTGTCGTCGCTGCCGAAAGCCCCTTTTATCAGTAATAATGACTATTAAATGCGAATGATTCCTATTTACATTTGCCGCTGCAGCCCATAAAATCCGTTCCTCTTTCGATAATTCCGGAGAAACCGATGCACCGTTCGTTCGCCTTGGGGGCGTTTTTGCTGCTGGCCATGCCCGTTTTTGCGCAACCAGCGCCGCCAACCGAATCTCCCCCGCCCGGCGAACCGGAAACCGCTGACCCGCGACCACTCGCCCTCGACCCGTTCAGTATCCTGGGCCGTCTCGATCGCTTCGAGAATATCGCAGGCTCGGCGTACGTGGTGGACCAGGAACAGCTCGAGGAATTCGGCTACGACGATATTCTCAGGGTGCTGCGTTTGGTCCCCGGTGTCTATGTGCAGGAAGAGGAAGGCTTCGGTCTGCGACCCAATATCGGTATCCGCGGGTCCGGACTGGACCGCAGCGCCAGGATCGCCGTGCTCGAAGACGGCATCCTGATCGCACCGGCGCCATATTCCGCGCCCGCGGCCTATTATTTTCCGACCCAGCGCCGCATGAAAGGCGTGGAGGTATTGAAAGGACCGGCTGCGATCAGCGTGGGACCAAGAACCACCGGCGGCGCGATCAACCTGCGTTCGACCGCCATTCCAGACGCAACGCGTATCTTCCTGAGCGCGGTAGCAGGCAGCGACCGGTTCCAGGAAATCTATGGCTATGCCGGCGGCAGCAGCAGCCGCACGGGCTGGCTGATCGAAACGGTACAGCAGAAAAGCGATGGCTTTAAACAACTTGCCGGCGGCGACACCGGCTATCAGATAAAGGATTACCTGGCCAAATTCAGGGTTACATCAGACCCATCCGCAACTTTTTTCCAGGCGCTGGAGTTCAAGTTCGGTTACACCGACCAGGCTGCCGATGAAACCTATCTCGGCCTGACCGCCGACGACTTTGCCGACGATCCGCTGCAACGCTATGCAGCCTCGCGAAACGACCACTTCGAAGGCCGACACCGCCAGTATCAACTGACCTGGACCGTGGAGCCGGCCAACTCCGACTGGAGCCTGATCACGACTGTCTATAACAACGATTTCAGCCGCAACTGGTTCAAGCTCGAGCATGTCAACGGCACCGGCATCAGCGATATTCTGGCCAACCCGGACAGCTTTATGCAGGAAATGGCCTGGATACGCGGCGGCGACAGCCCCGCTGACGCGTTCACCCTGCGCAACAACAATCGCAAGTATTATTCGCGGGGTATCCGCTCCACGGTGACCCGGACCCGGTGGCTGGGAGACACGCGCTGGCAGGCGACCCTCGGCGCCAGCTACCACGAGGACCAAGAAGACCGCTTCCAGGACCAAGACGGCTATCGCATGACCGCCGGCATGCTCGAGCTGACCACCGACAACCCGGGCGGCAGCCAGGCCAACCGCGTCAGCTCCGCGAAAGTCCTCAGTGTCTGGCTGGACAACGAAATCCAGACCGGCAACTGGATCTTCCAGCCGGGAATGCGCTTTGCAAGCATGGAGCTGGAACGACTCGATTACGACACGATGGACCCGGGCAGACAGGCTGGCCCGGCGCGAACTCGCGTAAACGACATCAAGGTCATCATCCCCGGCCTGGGGGCGACCTATGTACTCAACGAAAACTGGCGTTTCTTGGCTGGCGTCTACCGCGGCTACAACCCGCCATCTCCCGGCAGCACCGCCAACGAGGAACAGAGCACCAACTTTGAAACCGGTATCCGCTATCGCAGCGGGCTGACTTCCGTCGATGTGATCTATTTTTACAACGACT
>BFAU01000058.1 GCA_008975185.1 bacterium MnTg04
GTTTTGATCGCGTTCGCCATATTTTCGACGGCAACCGTCAGGAATCCTTCCGCGACTTCTTCAACGGATTTTCCCCCGCCAGTTCCTGTGCTAATCTGACTGGCGAGTTTAGCGAAGGCCTTGCGGGTCGCGTCGAGATCCAGCGACTGATCGCCGGAAGTGCCAAAGACCATCGGGAAAAATTTTTCGCTCAATCTGCCCAGCAGCAAGTTTGCATCGGTGACACACAAAGGGCCGTTCCTGCGATAACAGGCGGGTCCCGGGTCGGCGCCCGCGGATTCGGGGCCAACCTGGAGGCGATCGTCGCGAAAGCGCAGGCGCGATCCACCGCCGGCGGCGACGGTTTCGATACGCATCATCGGCGCCCGCATTCGAACTCCGGCGACCTCGGTCTCGTAGACCCGTTCATAATCGCCGGCATACAGCGAGACATCGGTGGAAGTGCCACCCATGTCAAAAGCGATCAGCCGGTCGCAACCGGTGGCGGTGCCCGCCTTTGCCATGGCCACCACCCCGCCGGCAGGACCCGACAGGATGCTGTTGCGGCCATGAAAGCGATGCGCTTCGGTCAGCCCGCCGTGACTTTGCATGAACAGCAGGCGCATATCCGGATGCTTTTGCGTCAGCGCATCGTCTATCCGATCTACGTAACGCCTGAGCAATGGCGTCAGGTAGGCATCGACCACGGTCGTATCGCCGCGTGATACCAGCCTGATCAGTGGCGCAGATTCGTGCGACACTGAGATCTGCGCGAAGCCGATGCGTGCGGCGATCGCCGCGATGGTTTTTTCATGGTCGGGATAGCGGTAACCATGCATCAATACGATGGCGAGTGCGTCGATGCCTTGTTGAAACACCGCTTCGAGTTGTGCCTGAACCTTTTCCTGGTCCAGCGACACCAGCAATGTGCCATCGGCCGCCATGCGTTCGTCAATTTCGACCACCCGGCTATAGAGCATGTCCGGTAATACGATTTCCCGGGCAAAAATATCGGGACGGTTCTGGTAACCGATACGCAGCGCATCGCCAAAGCCCCGGGTAATGATCAGCGCAAGCGGTTCACCCTTGCGCTCCAGCAAGGCGTTGGTTGCAACCGTCGTGCCCATCTTGACCGCCGCCAGCGGGTGTGCCCTGAACGCGAGGTTGTCGGGATCATCGAGTACGCGCCGGATACCCTCCAAAGATGCATCTGCATAGCGATCATTATCGGAGAGCAATTTCAGCGTCTGGATTTTCCCATCGGCTCGTTGCGCGACCACGTCGGTAAAAGTGCCGCCGCGGTCGATCCAGAACTGCCATTTTCCTTCGTCTGTCATTGCGGGCCGGTTTCTTTTAGGCTACACCGATTAAAAAGACAGGCTCAGGTTATCACTTGATCGAACAATGCGGGAAAGGGTGTTGCCGGGTTTGTATCGATGAAGTCCCGTCGGCCTGCGCGACGAACAGGCGCTGACTGCCGATGCCATCACCAGGAGCACAATGGATCGCAACCTTGCCGTTATCCTGACCCTGGTTTTGTACCAGGTGGTGATGCTGGCGATCGGGCTGTGGGCGGTTCGCCGCACTCGCGATACCGAGGACTTTTTTCTCGGCGGCCGCAAGCTGGGTCCGGTGGTTGCGGCGATCAGCGCATCGGCCAGTTCTTCGTCCGCCTGGACCTTGCTGGGGGTAAGCGGGGCGGCCTATCTTTGGGGAGTATCGGCGGTCTGGCTGTTTCCGGCGACATTGATGGGATTTTTGATCAACTGGGGCCTGGTGGCGCCACGGCTCGCGAGGTTGGCCCGGGAAAGTGGCGTACTGACTCTGTCGGAACTGGTTGCCGGCAATCCGCTGGATCCAGGCTTCAAAAGAAACATCCGGCTGTGCAGCCTGATTATTCTCTTTTCTTTTTTGTTTTATGTGGCCGCCCAGTTCCAGGCCGCCGGCGATGCGTTCGCCAATACCTTCGGCTGGTCGGCGAGAATCAGCCTGTTGGTGGGGGCTGGAATCATTCTCACCTACACCCTGCTCGGTGGTTTCTGGGCGGTCAGCGTTACCGACACGCTGCAGGGTCTGATGATGGCTTTCAGTGCTGCGTTGATCCCGGTGGTCGCGCTTGTCGCAGCGGGCGGGCCCGCTGAAATCTGGCATGGCCTGCAGGAGCTGGGACCACCGATCGCCAGCCTGAGAGGAAGCTATGGCTGGTTTCTTGGCTTGTTCTTTGTCCTTGGCACACTGGGAATCGGTATGGGATACCCGGGCCAACCGCACGTGGTTAATCGTTTCATGGCGATGCGATCGGCAAAGGAGATTCCGCAGGCGCGCGCGGTCGCGATCGGCTGGGCCCTGCTGGTTTACTCGGGCATGCTGGTATTAGGCTGGTCCGGCAGAGTGTTGTTCGGCGGTCTGGAGGCTAACGAACAGATCTTTTTCGAAGTGGCAAACCAGCTGCTTCCGCCAGTGCTGGCGGGCATTATGATTGCCGCGGTGCTGTCCGCCATCATGTCTACCGCCGACAGTCAGCTGCTGGTGGCTTCGTCATCGATCGCCTATGACTGGCAACTGGCAAAGCGCGGGCGCAAATCGTCGATACTTTATGCCAGGCTGGTCGTTATTCTGCTTGCTCTCCTGTCGGTGATGCTGGCGATGTTCGCACCCGAGGCGATTTTTTCGCGGGTGTTGTTTGCCTTTCATGCGCTGGGTTCGTCTTTTGGGCCGATCCTGCTGATCAGGATATTCAAGGGCCAGGTCGCCTCGAACGCCGTGTATCAGAGCCTGTTGGCAGGGGTCGGGCTGACAATTTTGCTGAACTGGCTGCCCGATACGCCGGGTGACTTTGCCGAGCGGCTGTTGCCGTTCGGGGTCGCGTTCTTCCTGGCCTGGCGTGGCCTGCCGGCCGAGCAGGGGTCGTCGGGCGCCCTGGCATCCATGACTTTCCCCGAAGATCGCGATTACGACTGAGCTGCATCCTTGCAATCAGGGCTGGTCACAACGCTGTCTTTCCGTTTGAATAGTTCTGGAGTATCTGTACGAGTCTGAAATTATGAGCCTTGAGAAAAAGCTCCGCGCCCTGATTGCCCTGGCGATGATCGTACTGGCTGTGGTCGGCGTGGCCGCCGTGCTTTATCTGACCGACATACTGCTGGACGTGTCGGTACATCTGGCGGCGGCGCCGGCCTTTCTCAGATACCTGTACTGGGGCGCTTTAGTGACGGGCGTGCTGGCAATAGCCTGGAGCATTTATCGCCTGCTCAGGACCGACCACAAGGCAGAAACCGGGCAGATTTCTTTGCCGGATGAGATGGACGCGGCCGGTATGGCTGCCCGGCTCGATGATGCCGAGGCGATCGGTATCGATGTCACGGAGGCGCGTCGGGAATTGGAGCGGTTTGCCCGGGGCAACGTGGCTGGAACCCTGGCTTTAGCGCTGGTCGGCAACATCAGCGCGGGGAAAAGCAGCCTGATCAAGGCGCTGATACCCGGTGCGAACCCGGTGATCGATGTCAGCGGAGGCTCGACGCGTAGCGTCAATCGTTACCAGTGGCGGGCGGGCTCGGACGATGTACTGGAGCTGGTGGACCTGCCCGGGCTGAACGAGGCCGCGGGGGAGCTCGAGCAGGTTACGCTCGACGAGGCTCTGCGCAGTCACCTGATAGTCTTCGTCTGCGAAGGCGATCTGAGCCGCGACGAATACCAGGCGCTGGCGCAACTGCTGGCGCTGGAGAAACCATTGGTTGTCGCGATCAACAAAAAAGACCGCTTCAGCGACGGCGAGCTCGCCGGAATTCGTACACGCTTGCGTGAGCGTGTCGGTTTGGAGCATGTGCCGGTGGTCGCGATCAGTGCTGGTGGTTCGGAGATTGTCATGCGCGTCGATGCTGGCGGCGAGCAGCGGCAAACGCAAAGAACGCGGGCAAGCGAAATCGATGAATTGCTGGGAGCGCTGGAACGTTTGCTCGATGGATCGCCCGAGGCATTGCGGCAACTGCGTGACCGCGCAGTATTTTTCCTGGTCGAAAGCCGTCTGCAACAAGCCAGGAGCGCACACCTCGATGAAGCAGGCGCCGATCTGGTTAAAACCTATACGCGGCGTGCGGTGATCGGAGCGCTGGCAGCGGTCAGCCCGGGTACCGATATCCTGATCCAGGGTTACCTGGGTGCCGGCATGGTCAAGGCCCTGTGCAAATTACATGGAGTTTCGGCCCGGCAACTGGATATCGACAACTTCCTGAACTTCAGTCAGAGCCATATCGGCCGCACCTTGCCGTTGATGCTGGCGGTTGCCGGCAACGGTCTCAAGGCCTTTCCCGGCGTCGGAACGCTGACCGGTGGCCTGGTACACGCAGTCGCCTATGGAATGATTTTCGATTCGCTTGGCAATAGCCTGCGGCAGACGCTGGAACAACGCCGCGAGTTCTTGCCAGGCATGGCCGCTGCAGAATTTAAGGAGAAACTGGGTGAAAATCTGGAATCGCGTAGCGGAGCGCTTGCCAGGCTGGCTGTCGAGACGATCCGGGAAGGGCTTGCCGACCAGCCAAACGGAGACCGCCGGCGAGAAGATCAACCGGGGTGAGGGTCATCTCGCCCTGGCCCGGGCCAGCCTGCAGGAATTGATCGCGGATCCGCGTATAGCGGGCAGCGTGCGGACATCGCTGAACGCGGATTACCAGGAATTGGCTGCGATGATCGATAAGCTGGAACACGGCCACTTGCATATTGCTGCATTTGGACGGGTCGGTACCGGAAAGTCTTCGTTGTTAAATGCCTTGCTCGGGGAGCAGCGGTTTGCGGTAAGCGCCTTGCATGGCGAGACACGATCGCAGTCAGTTGCTCGATGGCAACAGGAGGAAGGCCAGGGGGTGTTCCTGATCGATACGCCCGGCATCAACGAAGTAGAGGGCGAGGAACGGGAAAAGCTGGCCACCGAAGTCGCAGGTCAGGCCGATCTCGTTTTGTTCGTTACCGACGGTGATATGACGGACAGCGAGTTGCAGGGCCTGCGCGATATCGCGGCGATGGACAGGCCGATATTGCTGGTGCTGAACAAGGCGGACCGCTACGGGCCCGAAGAACGGGTTCGTCTCAAGCGGTCACTCCAGCGTCATGCCGCCGGTTTGATTGCGGAGGAGAATGTCGTGCTGTGTTCGGCTGCACCCGCCCCGATGATGTTCCTGGTCTCCGGCGAGGATGGCGTGGAACGCGAAGAAAGCCGCCCGCAGGAAGCGGATATGAACGAACTGAAAGAGCGGCTATGGGAAATTCTGGCAGCCGAAGGCAAGACGCTGGCGGCGGTAAACGCCGGCCTGTTTGCCGCGCAACTGAGCGATCGGCTCGGGCAAAAAATCTTGCGGGTCAGGCGGCATCTGGCCGAGCGGCTGATTACGATCTATTGCATCGGCAAGGGCGTCGCGGTGGGAGTCAACCCGGTTCCGGTTGCGGATCTGCTGGCAGCCGCATTCGTCGATCTTGGCATGGTGATCCACTTGTCACGGTTGCATGGCTTGCCTCTTGGCAGTAGCGAGGCGGGCAAGCTTGTAAAGGTCATCATGGCTCAATTGGCCGCGTTGATGGGGACGGTATGGGCAGTGAATTTCGTTTCCAGCGCGCTCAAGGTTGGAACCGCGGGTTTGTCCACGCTGGTAACGGCCGGAGCGCAGGGCGCGGTGGCCTATTACAGTACTTACGTGGTTGGCCGGGTCGCCGAGGAATACCTGGCGCGAGGCCGTTCCTGGGGTAGCGGTGGACCGAAACAGGTCGTGCAGCAAATACTCGAAAGCCTGGATAGAGAGTCCATCATGGCCCAGGGACGGGAGCAGGTATTGGCTCGCCTGAGACGAGTGCAACGAGCTTGAGTGCGGCCGGAAAAAAAAGAGTTCAGCGGATTCGCGATGTTGTCACGCGCATACCGCTTGGGAAAGTCGCCAGTTATGGCATGGTCGCGGATTTGGCCGGTTATCCGCGGCATGCACGCTTTGTGGGCAGGGCGCTCGGCGAGTCGTCCGATGGGCGATGTGTGCCCTGGCATCGGGTGATCAATGCACAGGGACGCATTGCGTTTCCACGAGACAGCGAATGTTTTGCCGAGCAAAGTCAACGCTTGTCGAGCGAGGGCGTGACCGTGGTGACGGGCAGGATCGATATGACCGAGTTTAGCTGGCAACCCAGTCTGGACGAGATGCTTTGGGGGCCGGACCCGGTCGCTTTCTAAGGTAGGCGGTTACTCGATGGCGTGCTAATTTGATGTCCGCGTTTTGGAAAGGAAGGCAATGAAAATCTGGTTTTCACATGGCCAGGATGGGTCGCCGACCGGCGACAAGATCCAGATGCTGGCGAAGATCGCCGGCGACCGGGGCTGGCAATACGATTCCATCGATTATCGCGGGATGGAAGATCCCCGGGATCGGGTCGATAAGCTGCTGATTGAATTACGCCAGGCTGGTGGGCCGGTAACCCTGGTCGGTTCCAGCCTGGGCGGCCATGTCGCGGCAACCGCCAGCGAGGATGTCGAATGCGTGGGATTGTTTTTACTGGCGCCCGCTTTTTATTACCCGGGTTACGAGGAACATACACCGGCGCCCCATGCCACGCATATCGAGATCATCCATGGCTGGAACGACGACGTCATACCGGTCGATAACAGTGTGCGCTGGGCACGCGAGCATGCGGCGGTGCTGCACATCGTCAACGGCGGTCACCGGCTCGAAGAGAACATGCAGGAACTGGCGACGCTGTTTACCGCCTTCTTGCAGAAGGTCGAAAAACTGGCCGGTTCAGCGCCGTAGTCGAATCGCCCGTTCGGCGATTCTGTCGATCAACCCGGGTGCGATCAGCTTCAGCCAGCGACCCATTTTTCCGCGGGCCGAAGTGATCAGTAAGCGCTGTCGTTTCCGCATCGCGCCGGCGATCAGGGCGGCACAATCCTCGGCGCTCATGATGCGTGCCTCCTGCATGGGTGTTTCACCCATGATTTCGCCGTCACCTTTGATGGCGCGGCGGTGAATCTGGCTGACCACGAAATCAGGTGCGATGATGCTGACGCCAACGCCGGTGCCCCGAAGTTCGATGCGCAACGACTCGAAAAACCCGACCATCGCATGTTTGCTCGCCGCGTATCCCGTTCGGCTGGGAACGCCGGTCAGCCCGGCCAGGCTGGCGACGGCGACGATCAGGCCCCGGCTCTCCAGCAGGTGCGGCAAGGCAAAATGGGTGCAATAAACGGCGCCCAGGTAATTGATGTCCATGAGTTCCCGGAAAACCAGCAGATCGCTGACATCGCTGAATTCGGCCCACATCGTCGCACCTGCGTTGTTGACCAGGATATCGATCCGGCCGAATCGATCGATGCTGTTTTTGACCAGCGATTCACAGTCTGCTTTGCCGGTGACATCGCATCTGCACACCAGCGCTGTTGCCCCGGCGGCCGCACATTCTCTGGCCAGGCTTTCGAGTCGCTCGCGATTTCTCGCCGCGAGAACCAGCCGTGGACCCTGCGGAGCCAGTTCCAGTGCAAGAGCCCGCCCGATACCTTCCGACGCACCGGTTATAATGATGGTCTTGTTTTTGAAATCCGGCATGGATGGTGGGACGGGTTTGAACTTGGTGCATAAAGATTAACATGATAAGTGAAAGTGAAACGCGGAGGATGAAATGATCAGGAAAATCAGTTTGGTTTTGAGCCTGGCTATCCCGATGATGGCCTGCGGGAGTGCGGAAAAAGAAGCTGCAGAAGAAATCAATGACGAAGCTGCGACGGCCGAGGAAATCTTTAGCGAGAAAACCGTGTTTGACCCGATGGTGGATGCGATAGAAAAGGCCGAGGCCGCTAAAGAAACTATCGAAAAACAGAAAGAGCAATGGGACAAAATACTGGAGGAGGCTGAAAACGGCGATGGCGAAACCTGAACGCTTTGCTGGCGGCATCGATGGCCAGAGTCGTTGAGGCTTGCTGAATGCAAAGAATCCCCGAACCGGAGTTAATGAACGAGCCTGAACAGGCACTCGCCTACGCCGAAGCTGATTTCGACGAAGCCAATACCTTGTTCGTCGATCTGTTTGTCAGCCGGTTTCCGGATTTTCATAGCGGTCGCCTGCTCGACCTGGGTTGCGGCCCGGCAGACATCAGTTTGCGTCTGGCGGCGGCATTGCCCGGGTTGCTTGTCGATGGAGTCGATGGCGCCGGAGAAATGTTGAAATTTGGCCGTGAACGGCTGGCGCTGGACCCGGCGCTGGCGTCCAGGGTCACGCTGATAGAGGGCATCATCCCGGGAGTCGAATTGCCGGCCAGCCATTATGGGGCGTTGATCAGTAACAGCCTTTTGCACCATCTGCACCAGCCCGATGTCCTTTGGCAGATGATTTCCAGGCTTGCGGCCCCGGGTGCGATTGTGATGATCATGGATTTGTTCAGGCCGCCAGACTGCGATCGTGCGGCATCGCTCGTTGAATGTTACGCGCACGATGCGCCACCGATCCTGCAGGAGGATTTTTATAACTCGTTGCTGGCCGCCTTTACGCCAAACGAAGTCATGGAACAGTTGGCCCGGAATGATCTCGAATCATTGCAGGTCGAAACGGTTTCCGATCGGCACCTGCTGGTCAGCGGGCGGCTCGGTTAAAGGATTCGGTCGATGAGCCTGTCCGCTGTCAGTCGGTTTTTTCTTTACCTGAGGAGGAAAATTCAGCGCCTTATCCTGCGTTGCAAGGTTGTGCCCGACGATCTGGCCGAGCTTCAACTGCGCACGGATATTCCGGTTTGTTATGTGCTCGAATACAGCGGGCGCGGAAACCGGATGGCATTGGACGAGGCTTGCCGGCGGCACGGGCTTCCCGATGCCGAAGACGGACTGGAATTGACGGATGTAGCAGAGCGCAGGGCGATTTTTTATCTGAAGCATTACCACGGCTGGTACCGGCGCAGGAGCCTGCACATTTCGGACCGGCTGCGGCGGCTGGTCGAGGCGGCATCGAAAAACCCGGATATGGAAGTACAGCTTGTGCCCGCTGCGATTTTCTGGGGACGCGCGCCGGAGCAGCGCTCCGGCTTGAAGCTGCTGTTCAGCGAGCAATGGAAGGAAGGCGGGCGCTGGCGGCGCCTGATGCAGGTCCTGTTGCAAGGCAGGGAAACGATGGTTCATTTTTCCGCCCCGTTGTCGCTGCGCGATATTGTGGACGAGGGGCTGGGTCCGAAAAAAGCAGAAAGAAAAATCGCAAGAATCTTGCGCGTGCATTTTCGTCGCCAGCGTGCTGCGACGATCGGCCCCGATCTTTCTCATCGCAGGAACCTTTTCAAAAGCATACTGCGCATGAGTGAAGTGAAGGCGGCGATTCAGAAAGAGATTTCGTCAAACAAGATGTCGGAAAAGAGGGCCAGGGCCAGGGCTCGTTCATATCTGAAAGAAATTTCCGCGGATTATTCCTATCCGGTGGTCAGGTTCCTCGCCACCGTCCTCAGCAAGGTCTGGAACCGTCTGTATGACGGCGTAGATCTTGCCAATGTCGATAATCTCAGGCAGATCGCACCAAACTACGAACTGGTTTATGTCCCCTGCCACCGCAGCCATATTGACTATCTGCTGCTCTCCTATGTGATTTACAACCAGGGCCTGATGGTTCCCCATGTCGCTGCCGGCAAGAATCTCGATCTGCCGGTCATCGGGTCGATCCTGCGTAGCGGGGGCGCTTTTTTTCTTCGCCGCAGCTTCAAAGGCAAGCGGCTTTACTCCGTGGTTTTCGAGTCTTATCTGTCCGCAATAATAGCCCGTGGTTATTCGATCGAGTATTTTGTCGAGGGCGGACGCAGCCGCACCGGCCGCTTGCTGAAAGCGAAGCCGGGCATGCTCGCGATGACGGTGCGCAGCTTTTTGAAAGACAGCACGCGGCCGATCGCTTTTGTACCCGTTTATTTTGGCTACGAAAAGCTGATCGAGGGCCAGGCATTTATTCGTGAACTGCGTGGCGGGACCAAACGCAAGGAAAGTTTTTTTGGTTTCCTGCGCTATTTGCCGTCACTGCGAAACAGCTTCGGCAAGGTTTCCGTTAACTTTGGCCAGCCGTTGATTCTGCACGAGTTGCTGGATGAAACAGGCGAGGACTGGCGGAGCGATGAGGACAGTTCGCGCTGGTTGCCGCAGTTGGTCTCCGAATTGGGTGACCGGATCATGCTGCGGATCAACGAAGCGGCATCGGTTAGCCCTGCGGCATTGCTAAGCATGGTTCTGCTCAGCACGCCACGGCAGACCATGCTGGAAAACGATCTCAGGGAGCAACTGGAGATGCTGGTTCAGTTGCTGTCGGCCGCGCCATACTCGCCGTGGATGTCGGTTACCCAAAAAATCGCGGACGAAATAATTGCCCATGGCGAAGCGCTCGCTATCGTAATCCGCGAAGAAAGAGAACTCGGTGCGATAGTCCGCATGAGAACCCGCAACGCGGTACTGATGACCTACGTCCGTAACAGCATCCAGCACCTGTTGATCCTGCCCTCGCTGGTCGCCGCGTGTTTTACCAATCGGCCGCAACTTAGCGAGGCGGAGCTGGTCAGGCTTTGCGGGCTGGTTTACCCGTATCTCCAGGAGGAGCTTTTTTTACGCTGGCGGGTTGAGGAACTCGCGGTAGAGGTTCCGAAAGTATTGCGAACCATGCGCGACCTGGGCCTGGTCAGGGAGGACGATGCCCGTGGCGTTTTTTGCCGCCCCGATACGGGCGCCCCGCAGGCGGCGCAAATCAATTTCCTGGCGCGGACATCTTCACAGGCGTTGGAAAGATTTTATATGGCGATCGCCGTGCTTCTCAGCCGCGGAAGCGGGCAGATAAACGCCGTGGAACTGGAGGAGGCGAGTCGCAGGGTCGCCCAGAATATGGCGTTGTTATACGAACTGGATTCACCCGATTATTTCGATCGCTCGTTGTTCAGGAGTTTCGTCTCCAAGATGCTGGCGAATAAATTTCTGCGCGAAAATCCAGATGGCATGCTGGTTTTCGATAAGGAGCTCGAGAATGTTGACCGGGACGCGCGCCTGGTACTTGGCGAGCAGGTCAGGCTGAGTATCCTGCAACTGGCGAGCCGATTGCCCGACAAACAACAGCCGAATACCGCCAAATAATCATGCTGCGGTGCAGCGCGCAAGCCTGCGCCGAATTCGCTGCCGATCTTTCGCCAGCAATCGCAACGAGCCTTACAGGCAGCGAACGCGGGGTTCTCGGTCCCATCCAGGCTGCCTGATGGCCAAGAGAACGCGATGCATCAAAATCGGGGGAAATCATAAGCCTGACTCCGATGACGCTTGCCTGGGAAGGCGGCCGGGCGATCTCGCGCGGCGATTCTGTCCCTGTCGACGGGAAAAGCCCCAGAGGGCGGGAGCCCGGGCTTTGGCTGACTTGCCGCCGAAGGCATAAACAGGCAGTATTCGTCTTGAAAAACACAGGCTTGCAAGGGGAAACGGCGCTGGATTTTCGTCTGAAGGCGCTTTTCAGTTGCAAAAATCGACCAGCGAAAATAACAGCCTGATAAAAATCATGCGAGCACATCATCCGGGGAAGCAAATGAAAACCATACCCACGAACCGGCGCCGTCAGGCGGCACCGTTGCAAGGCACGATTCTCTTTGTTTTTTGCCTGTCAATATTGCTTGTGCCAACGGCCTGGCCGGCTGAATTTGGCGATTCAACCGATGGCTTGTACGGCAGCTGGGATACCACAATTTCCTATGGACAGACCTGGCGGGTGCAAAGCCCGGATTTGGAACTGATTGGTCTGGCAAATGGCGGTACGGCGCTGTCGTTGAATCACGATGACGGTACGCTGAACTACGACACCGGAACGATCAGCCGAGTGTTCAAACTCACCACCGAGATCGAAGCAAACTACAAGAATTTCGGATTTTTTGTCCGCGCTTTTGCTTTCTATGATGAGTGGAACGAAGAAAAAAACAGGTTGCGGACCCCTTTGGGCCCGCAGGGAAATGACCTGGTCAGCAGTGATTTCAGAGTCCTTGACCTGTATCTGTCGGCCAAGTTCGATCTCGGTTCGATGCCAGGCGAACTGCGGGTCGGCAGCCAGGTACTGAACTGGGGCGAGAGTACTTTTTTCCCGGGCGGCATCAATGTAATCAGCCACTTCGATGTCTCGCGTCTGCGTACGCCCGGCGCTGAGCTCCGCGAAGCCTTGATCCCCCAGGACCTCGCGTGGTTATCGCTGGGCACATCGGACAACACGAGTCTCGAGCTGTTCTACCAGTTCGAGTGGGACGATACGAAACCGGACCCGGTTGGATCCGCGTTCAGCACCAATGACTTTGCGGTCGGCGATGGCCAGAAGGTGATGCTGGGATTCGGCATCTGGAGCGACCTGGGTACGGATTTCTCGCAATTCAATGGCGGCACTATCGATAACTTCAACTTTGTCAGCCGCTTGCCCGATCGCAACGCGAAAGACAGCGGCCAGTTTGGCGCTCGCTTTACCTGGTACCTGGACGGCTTGTTCGATGGTACCGAGTTCGGTCTTTATTACATCAACTATCACAGTCGCCTGCCCTATGTGAACGGTATTACCGGAACACAGGTGGGGCTGGGCAACGGTCTCGGTGCCGGGACGGCTCTCGGTGGGGCTGCGCAGGCGATTGCGTCCGGGTTGCCATTGAATACGGCGATCGCGGTTGGCACCCAGGCCGGGCTAAGCGCCGCCGCTGCGGCGGGCGGGGAGCTCGACCCCGCGGCCCCGCTGCAGGCCGC
>BFAU01000059.1 GCA_008975185.1 bacterium MnTg04
AGGCCGGCTATTTCGTTTGCAGGTGTCTTTCCAGGGCGACGAGCAAGCGCTCCACATCTTCATCGTCATTGTAAAGATAGGATGCGATTCGCAACCGGCTGCCGCGCTGGCTGAGGTAAACGCCATCGGCGCGCAGTTTTCCGAGCAAATCGGCGGGTGGGCCGCCGGTCAGGCGTATTCCCAGCAAATGCGGCGCGTGCGGTTCGGGCACTTCCAGACCGAGCCGGGCGGCCCCCGCGGCGATTTTTGCGCCGGTCAGCGACACGGTCCTGGCGATATTGTCCACGCCCCATTCCAGTATCTGCCGCAAGGTCTCGATAACGACCGGCCATTGCTGGAACTGGCCCCGACCACCCGCATCGAACCGCCGGGCGCCGGCTTGATAATCGTCGCGATAATTCACCAGGCCGGCGAAGTCCTCGCTACCGGCCCGGTTTATCCATGCTTCCTCCAGGGGTCTGGCGTCGTGCCACCTGGGAGCTGCATAAACAAAACCCGACCCATAGGGACACAACAACCATTTGTAGGCCGCGCAAAAAATAAAGTCGGGATCGAGCTCCGCAATATCCACCCGCATGACGCCCAGCGACTGGGTCAGGTCCAGGACCAGCTTCGCACCCATCGCATGGCATCGGCGCGCTATCGGGGCCAGGTCGATCAAGGAGCCGTCCGTCCAGTGTACATTTGGCAACGCGACCAGGGCGGCCGGTTCGTGCAGAGATTCCAGGACGGACTCAGACCAGCTGCGGCCTTCCGTCTTTTGCACGAAATCGATGACCAGGTCACGCTCACGGGCAAGCGAGAGCCAGGAATAAACATTCGAGGGAAACTGCTCCGCCAGCATGACGATGCGCTGACCGGCGTCTGGCTGCAGATTTTTTCCGACGATTGCGACCCCATAACTGACCGACGGAACCAAGGCAATATTTTCGGCCGCACAACCCACGATATCGGCAAACAGGCTCCGCGCTTTTTCCGGGCCATCGAAAAAATCGTCAGACGAAATATTCCAGGGGCTCTGCTTGATTTTTGCGCCGGCAGCCGCGGCCCGGCTCGCGCTGTTCAATTGCGGCGACAGATAGGCACAGTTGAAATACGCCAGGTCCCTGGGGATGGAAAACAAATGCCGCTGGCTGGGAATGATGGTTTCTGACATATTCGGCAGGTTATTTGCTGGCCACGAAAGAAACAAGCAGGCGCACTATCAAACTGACCAGACACATATGCCTTTGGTCCGGGCCGCGAAACGTTTCGACCGCCTTGATGTACAGTTTCGGGCAGCGGGCTGACACCCGGATCGTAGACGAGCCACTCTATGGCCATTACCTGCGGGTAACCGGCGCAAACCACCCCGGCCGCGATGAAGTATTGTCGGCCATGGATACCGATGGGGGTCGGGTCATGAAACGACTCATCGAGCGACCGCATGAGCGGCCAATCCTGTTTATGAAGCAAATGGCGCACCACCTCGTCGACCTGGACTATTCTTTCCTCGAGCAGACCATCAATGTCTTGTTGATCCGCGACCCGGTCGAGATGTTGCCGTCGCTGACCATCCAGTTACCGGAGGCCGGTCTCGCCGATACCGGATTGGCAACCCAATGCGAGTTGCTCGAACGTCTCGGCAAATTCGGGCAACAGGCGATTGTGCTCGATTCGCGGGAGTTGCTGACAAACCCTCGTGCGGTTCTCGTCAAGCTTTGCAAAAAACTTGCCATACCGTTTGCTGAAGACATGCTGAGCTGGCCACCGGGCGCACGATCGGAAGATGGCGTATGGGCCCGCCACTGGTATCATCGTGTCCACCGGTCGACCGGTTTTTCGCCATACCGGCCGAAAACCGAACCGTTCCCGCCCCGCCTGGAACCATTGCTGGAACAGTGCCGGCCCTATTATCAGCATATGTATGCGTACGCCTTGAGAGCGGATCAGCCCAGCGGAGACCATCGATGAAAAAGGCAGCGAGTCCCGATCCGCGCAACCTCGATATCCAGGTCTGGGTTGGCGACGGTCTTGTGCATCGCGACCAGGCCCGGGTCTCGGTTTTTGACAGCGTGGTCCAGGGCGGCGACGCGGTCTGGGAAGGACTGCGGATATACCAGGGGCATATCGGCGCATTCGACGCCCATCTAGACCGGCTTTTCGCATCCGCCCGGGCCATGGCGTTCGACCAGGTCCCCGACCGTGACTGGATCGCGGCGGCCGTATTCGCCACGCTCGAGGCCAATGGGATGACCGATGGAGTTCACATCCGTCTGACCCTGACGCGCGGCAGCAAGATCACTTCGGGCATGAACCCGCGTTTGAACCAGTCCGGGCCCTGCCTGATCGTCCTCGCCGAATGGAAGCCACCGGTATACCCGGAGCCTTTGACCCTGGTGACCTCGGCAATCAGGCGAAACAGCCCGCAATTCGTCGATTCCAAGATTCACCACAACAACCTGATCAACAATATTCTTGCCGTCATACAGGCGAATGTCGCGGGCGCCGATGCCGCCCTGATGCTGGATGACAACGGCTTCGTCTCGGAAACCAACGACACGAATATATTCATGGTTCGCGAAGCCGGGCTGTTTACGCCGTTCGCGGACGCCTGCCTGCCAGGAATTACCCGTGCGCTGGTTCTGAAAATCGCAGCCCAAGAAGGCATCCGCTGTGAGGAAAAAAATCTGTCGTTGGTGGATTTCTATACGGCCGATGAAGCGTTCACGACCGGAACCATGGGCGAGCTAACCGCGGTACGCCGAATCGACGGCCGGTCGATCGGCGAGACCGTACCCGGCCCGCTTACCCGCAAACTGCAGAAAATTCATCGGCAATGGATATTGCGAGACGCCACGCCATTGCCGTTTGTCTGAAAATATCAAGAATATCTGCCGACCAAAAAAAAAGCCCGCAATACGGGCTTTTTCAGACCTGAATACAGCAGCTAATTACCACCGACACTTGCGGCATCGCCACGCTGGACGTTTTCAAACATCCGTCTCGCCTCTTCCTGCTCCAGGCGAATCAGTTCGACAGTGCGGCAAACCGTTCTTTTCCTGTGAGATCCGGTAACCTGAATCTTGCGGCAAACGATCTGATTCTTTTCTTCCTCCTGCCTGTTGTAGATCGCCACCTTTTCTTCGGTGCTCATCTGATCTATTTCATCCTGGGTAAAAGTGGGCGCTGCCTGGGCTGTCTTCACCGGAGCCGGGTCTGGGCTGGCGCCGGAAGCGCAGCCTGTGATTGCGACGGCAGCCAACGCCACCAGTAAATATCTTGTTTTCATCAAAATGCTCCTGAAAAAAACTCTGCCCCGGCGATATCAGCAACCGTGCCGCAATTGACCGAGGATTCCTGTCAAAAAAAATTTGGCCAGCGCCCCTAAAAAAGCCCTGACCAGAAATTCAGACCCTCTCAAAAACAAGTCGCGAGTATACAGGTTCCACCAAGCATATTGTAGCCGCTCAAGATTCATACGCGCGAGGCCTCGAAACAAGGCGGCCGTTGCGTTACAGGAATTGATCCGCCTGGCTGAAGTAGTCCTGCAAATACGCCTCGAAGCTGACCCGATCGCTGGCCTCGACTTCTTTTTGTCGCTCGATGGAGGCGGCTGCCTCGGTGGAAAGGAACTCCAGACGTGCGGAATCGTCTTCCCCCAGACTCAAAAAGTAATCCCGGTGCTGTTCCGATATGCGCCGTGCGATTGAAAAAAAGGATTCGCCCGATCGGTTCATCTCCGCCAGAATACCCGCCGATGGTGTCAGCCCGGGATCCCGGATAGCATCGCGCTGCAACTCGAGCGCATCGCGATACAAGGATGAACCGGTACCATCGTCCAG
Source organism: bacterium MnTg04 (assembly GCA_008975185.1). Lineage (GTDB taxonomy): Bacteria > Pseudomonadota > Gammaproteobacteria > Steroidobacterales > MnTg04 > MnTg04. The sequence goes on from BFAU01000059.1 coordinate 3,825, forward strand.
CAAATCACAGATAGCAACCAGGTGGGCGCATATCTCATCCGCCCAGTTCGTCAGCAGGAACTGCTCGTGATGCCTGGTCAAGGTCAGACCGGGCTCTCGTCCCCGGCGGGCCACCAGTAACTGGTTGCTTTCCGTTTCCGCTATTTCCCTGGCGTCCAGCGG
>BFAU01000060.1 GCA_008975185.1 bacterium MnTg04
ACTCGACGCGTGTACTGGCCTTCGCGCCTGCAAAAAGCGCTACAAGTCGGTTAAGTCCGGATCACGGTGATGTTGTCGATACCGCTGAAAACGAGCGCGCAGTAAATCGCGGCCAGGGCAGCGACGATCGACAGGATTCGCCAATCCGTCGCGGCATAAGTCTCCCTGGCGAGACGCAGAAGCTGCCAGAAGAGATAGCACTCCAGCGCAAAAGGCATGAAGCCAAGGAAGCCGGCCAACGGCATCTCGAACACTTTCCAGAAATCGAACAGCGGTATCGCGTAAATCCACTTCGCGCCCGACCAGTAGTTCCAGAATTCCCACAACACTCCGCACAGCAGTCCCGCCAGCATGAGCCGCAGCATGCGCGCATAGGAACCCTTGGCTGCCTGGCCCAGCAGCGAAGCGACACGGTCGCGCCGGTAGACCAACGGGTCGAGGATGAAAACGATCCCCACCCACAAGAGTGGGAAAAAGTACTGCGGCAGCAGTACGACCAGTGCCAGCATCAGTAGGCCGGCCAGCACACAGCCGTTCAGCAACCGTGGGGAAACCCGGATTACCGGTCCGGAAACACGCCGGACGAGTCCCAGGTTGCCGAGCAGCGTGTCCACCTCGAGGATCGCCGGCAGCACGGTGGCAAAGGAGGCCGCGTAAGCCAGCCAGCGAAACCAGGTCAGTTCTATCACGCCGACGTAGAACCAGTTGTGCAGCCAGAAATTCCAGATTTCGAAGAACAGCCACACGATTATGGAAAAGCCGGTCACCCACGCCAATTGCTGGCTCGCGCCAAAAATCAGCGAATTGCCGCCGCGCTGGGCATTGATGACCCCGATGACCGCAAGGAAGGTCCACCACGCAAACAGATAAAAGAAGTGCAGAAAGGGTTCCACGCCCATCAACATCAGGACGAAGAAGACCACGTGAAGGGTAACGCCCAGCCAGATGAACAGGGGTGTTCGTCGCATTGAAAAGCGTGCCGGGCAAAAAAAGCCTCAGCCTCCGATTCGCATGGAATAGAACCCGACCTCATCTTAGCCTGAAGTCGATGCTTCAGGCGAAACTGAGGTCAACGCCGACAGGACATTTCCAGCAAAGAGAGCAGACTGTCCGGGAAACAAAATCACGATGCGACCGTATATCAGGCCACGGAAGGGCATCCACTTTGTTACACTTGGTGCTCTGTTGCTAATCGATACAGGTGACCGACATGAGCAATAAATTCCTGGCTGTCTTGTTCGCGGCGATACTGCCAAGCCTTTCCTTCGGACAAAGCCCTCAAGCCTACCAGTGTACTTATGGAGATCTGCAAAGGCGTGTCGAAATCTTCTACGAAGCGGGTGTGACCGTTCCCTGCGAGGTGCATTACTACAAGGATACCGAGGCGCCTGGTGAACAGCAGGTGCTTTGGCGCGCCCTGAACGAAACCGGCTATTGTGAAAGGAAGACCGAGGAGCTGATCGCCAAACTCCGGGGATGGGGTTGGACCTGCGGGCAGCCCGATGATGCGGGTTCGAAAGCCGAGCCGGAGCAGGCTGATGATTCAATGGATGGCGGCGAACCGGTGCAAGGCGACGACACAGAGGCGCTGAAACCTGCCACAGAGACCGAGGCGACCGAAGACGGATAGCGCGACATGTAGCTGCGATTCGCCGTAGTAAATCCTCGGTCTGTACTTCATTTTCAACATCCTCCTCTCTATAGTTAGAGATTAGATGTTGCGTCGACCGGTTGAAATCGCAGCCGAAAGCGGACATTACAACGCGGTTCAGACAGGCGGGCGGTCCGTAAATTCTCTGTTAAACTGAAGGTACAGGTCGGCGGGTTTTTCACACCACCGATATAAAAAAAGCGCAACGCGCACTCAATCCATTGGGGGTAAAATCATGGGCAGAGGCATAGCGTTTCTATATGGTGTCGTTTGCTACGGCATATTCTTTTTGAGCTTCCTGTATCTGATCGGCTTTTTGGGTAATCTTCTGGTTCCCAAAAGCATCGACGTCGGTCCTATCGTGGCCACATCGAGCGCATTTCTGATCAACTTCGCACTGATCGCTTTGTTCGGTATTCAGCATAGCGTCATGGCGCGTCCCGAATTTAAGGAGCGCTGGACAAAAATTGTACCGAAGTCGATTGAACGCAGTACGTATGTATTGATTAGCAGTGCGCTTCTGATCCTGCTGTACTGGCAGTGGCGACCGATGGTCGGTGTCATATGGGAAGCTGAATCAGTCTGGGCACAATACATGCTCTGGGCGGTCTTTTTTGGCGGCTTCTTGCTCGTATTGTTGTCCACTTTCGTCATCGATCACTTCGATCTGTTTGGCCTCAGGCAGGTGTGGTTCAATTTGCGGCAGCAATCCTATACGCACTCGGGCTTTAAAGTGACGTACTTTTACAAGTTCGTTCGGCACCCGTTGTATGTTGGCTGGATTATGTCTTTCTGGGGCATCCCTAGAATGACGACCGGACATTTGTTATTTGCGCTCGGCATGACAGCATACATTTTGATTGCGATTCGTTTTGAAGAACGCGATCTGGTGAAATTCCTTGGCGATGATTACGCCAGGTATCGCGAAAAAGTACCGATGTTGGTTCCACGATTCGGCAAAGGACACGATACAGTCAAAGGTACGGCTGGTAACCAGCCATTGCCGCATTGATTTGCAGCGTTCTTCGGGTCGGAGTTCTGCGTGAGCCCGCTCTTGGCCGGAAGCGGCCATGAAGGCGAAATAATATCTGACAGTTCAGGCCCGGGCCTCCATTCGGAATCCGCGATCCCTGGTGACTAGTAGGACTTGACCGCCTGAATTAACTCTGCAGTCGCGGCTTGCCCATCGCCATATAGCATGCGCGTCTGATCGAGGAAGAACAGCAGGTTTTCGATCCCGGAGAACCCCTTGCCCTGGCCGCGCTTGATCACGACGATATTTTTCGCCTTCTCCGCTTTGAGAATCGGCATGCCGTAAATCGGGCTGGCCGGGTCGCTGTGCGCCGCGGGGTTCACCACATCGTTGGCGCCGATGACCAAAGCGACATCGGCAGTCTCGAATTCGGCATTGATCTCATCCAGATCGAAAATCAAGTCGTATGGCACGCCGGCTTCGGCCAGCAAGACGTTCATGTGCCCGGGCATGCGGCCGGCAACCGGGTGAATCGCGAACTTGACTTGTACGTTTCGCTCGAGCAGGACCTGGGTGAGTTCCCAGACCTTGTGCTGCGCCTGGGCCACGGCCATGCCATAACCGGGGATGATGATGACCTTGTCGGCGAAAGCCATCATTACGCCGGCATCGGTGGCCTCGATCGGTTTCATGCTGCCCTGTATGTCTACGCCGTCGCCGGCGACGTCCGCATCGCCAAAATCGCTGAACAGGACATTGGCCAGTGAGCGATTCATCGCCTTCGCCATCAGTTGCGTCAGCAGTGTGCCGGCGGAGCCGACCACGGTACCCGCGATAATCATTGCCGCGTTTTGCAGGACGAAGCCTTCGAAGGCAACCGCGAGGCCGGTCAGTGCGTTGTAAAGCGAGATGACGACCGGCATATCGGCGCCGCCGATCGGCAAGGTCATGGTCAGGCCAAGCAGCAACGCCAGGCCGAAGAACACGGCGACGATCCCGATGCCGTCGGTGTGTCCGGTGACGATCATGCCACCCGCGACGGCGGCGCTCAGCAGGATCAGCAAGTTGACTATTTGCTGGCCTTTGAACCGCAGAGGCTTGCGGATCAATCCCTGCAATTTGCCAAAGGCGATCAAACTGCCCGAAAAAGACACCGAGCCGATCAGCGCACCCAGCACCGCCAGGATAACAATACTGATTTCGTGCTCGCGGCCACCCAGCAGTTCGACCGCGGCGATCGCCGCAGCCGCGCCACCGCCCATGCCGTTATACAGGGCAATCATTTGCGGCATGTTGGTCATCGCCACTTTCTTGCCGCTGATCCAGGCGGCCGCGCCGCCAACGCCAATGGCTGCGAGCATCAACGGGTAATTGTGCATATCCGGCCAGGTGAACGTTATCAGCGTGGCAACCAGCATGCCGAT
>BFAU01000061.1 GCA_008975185.1 bacterium MnTg04
CGCTGCAGCTGCAACCGCGAGCGAGTCGAGAACATGTTGAGAAGTCTTGGCGCGGATGAGATTCGCGGCATGGTTGAAGAGCAGGGCAGCGTCAGCGTGCATTGTGAGTTTTGCAACAAAGGCTACCGGTTCGACCGCGTCGATTCTGCCGGTTTGTTCCTGGCGGATCCGCCGGTGGGCGAGCAATCCTTGCACTAGCGCCGATTATCGGCCGCGTTCAACCGTAGCCGGTATCGCGCAGCGCGGCGAAGCGGCCGGAAAACTCCGCAGCCTTGGTAGTGTCTGAAAACAGTGTAATTTCCAGGTCGATCCGGGCGCGATTCTTCCTGGCCAGGCTCTTGTCGAAACGCTTCCTTTCTTTGTCGTCCGGCCAGCGGCAGCGAGCTCGCAACTGACCATTGACCGGTCGCAAAAACTTCATCTGACTGCGCTGGATAACGACGTGGGTCGCAGTCTCGCCGGCCAGCAGCTTTGCGATCCCCCATCCGGTCAGCGTCGCCAGCGCCAGCAGGCTGCCGCCGAAGGCAGTCGCCATGTGGTTGCGGTTCGGCGCGAGCGGCGCGCAGACGATCAATTCCCGGTCATCCAGTTTTTCGATACGGGCATCCATGGCCGCGACCAGCGGGATGCCTTCACGCCACCATTGTTCCATTAGCCTGGACTCGTGCGAAAATTTTGCCGGTTGGCTCGCGGTATCATTATTCATGAGGCCGGAGTCTGCCACAGGGCTGTCGCGCAGGCTAACAATGGCGGGCTTGTCTTCGCGGCATCGGCGTCATATACTTAGTATAATAACATAAAGATATCTTTATATAAATCCAGAAGTATCGCGAAGCACACGGTCAATCCGCATGAGTACTTTTCTGACCAGCCCGGCATTACTCGCCGGATTGAAAGCTGCCGCCGAGCCAACCCGGCTGCGCTTGCTGAGAATCTGCGCCCAGGGCGAGCTGACCGTCGGTGAAATCACCCGCGTGATCGCACAAAGCCAGCCGCGAGTTTCCCGGCACCTGAAAATTCTTTGCGATGCCGGTCTGCTGGTGCGTTTTCGTGAACGCCACTGGGTTTTTTACCGGGTGCCGTTGAGCGGACCCGAAGCCGAACTGGTGGGTAATGTCCTGCAAAACCTGGCAATAGAAGACAGCGACTTCATGGTTGACCAGCAACGCCTGGAAGATGTGCTCGCAGAGCGTGCCAGGTTGGCCAGCGGTTATACCGCCGAACTGCGACAGCCGCCGGTGAGCGATGAGCAGCTTTCGACCGCGGTCAGGAAACTTCTGGGTTCAAGGCCGGTTGGGGACCTGCTCGATATCGGCACGGGAACAGGGCGCCTGCTGAGATTTCTCGGCGAGTCGGCAGAGCATGCCGTAGGCGTCGATATTTCCAGCAAGATGCTGCTGATCGCCAGGACCAATCTGCAGGCGGCCGGCCTCAGTCATTGCATGGTCCGGCACGCCAACATGTACCAGATGCCGTTTACCAACGGGTCGTTCGACACGATTACCATCGATGATGTGCTCAACGAGGCCGAAGATCCCGCAGCAGCGGTTGCCGAAGCCGCCCGAATTCTTCGCGCGACCGGGTGCCTGTTGCTGATCGAAAAAATTTCTTCCGTTAACGGCGTTGGCGATCTGGAGAAAGCCGGTCCCTCGCGCTGGTTACGCGACGCCGGTCTTGCCTGCAACACGACGGTGCTGGTGCCGGAAAAACGCCCGGCCATCGTGCTATGCCTGGGGCAGAAAAAAGACGCGGCGAAGAGGGCGGCATGAATGTCACGGATTTGAAAAACCGCCTGGCCGAACAGTCGGCCCAGATTTCCAGCGTGAATGTATCGTTCGAGTTTTTTCCGCCGAAAACGCCGAAAATGGAATCCATTCTTTGGGACTCGATCGAAAACCTGGCCCCGTTGAATCCCGGTTTTGTGTCCGTGACGTATGGGGCGGACGGCTCCACCAGGGATCGCACTCACCGTGTCGTGCGGCGGATTCTGACCGAGACCGACCTGGTTGCTGTGCCCCATCTCACCTGCATCGATGCAAGCCGCGAGGAAATACAGGGAATTGCGAAAGGCTATTTCGACCTGGGGATACGGCATATAGTCGCGCTGCGCGGAGACCTGCCGGCAGGCACCACGGAATACCGGCCGCGGAAAGATGGCTACGCCTATGCTTCCGACCTGGTCACTGGTCTGCGCGAAGTGGCTGATTTTGAAATCTCTGTCGCGGCTTATCCGGAAGTGCACCCGGAGGCGCCGAGTCAACGTTTCGACCTGGACAATCTCAAGCGCAAGGTAGATGCGGGGGCTACGCGGGCGATCACCCAGTTCTTTTTTTATAACGATGCCTTTTTGCGTTTTTGTGATTTGTGCGCGGCCAATGGCATCGATGTCCCGATCGTGCCGGGCATCTTGCCGATCACCCGCTTTCCGCGACTGGTTCAATTTGCAAAAGCCTGCGGCGCGGCGATTCCGCCGCAGATCAGTCAGCAGTTTGAAGGACTGGAAAATGACCCGGATACTCACCAGCTGGTGGCGGCCAGTGTTGCGATCGACCAGGTGCGCCGCCTGCAGCAACACGGGGTAGAGAATTTTCATTTTTATACGCTGAACCGTTCTCGGTTGACCTACGCCATTTGCCACATTCTCGGCATCAGGCCGCAACAGGGGATTGCGCATGCATCCGCTTGAAGAAGCGTTGCGCCAGAGAATCCTGTTGCTCGACGGTGCGATGGGCACGATGATCCAGAACTACGGTTTGACCGAGGCTGACTTTCGCGGGCGGGAGTTCAAAGGCCACGACAAGCCCCTGACCGGCAACAATGACCTGTTGAGCCTGACCCGGCCGCATGTCATCCGGGAAATCCACCAGGCCTATCTCGAGGCTGGCGCGGATATTATCGAGACCAATACCTTCAACGCCAGTTTCCCGGCGCAGTCGGACTATGGCCTCGAGCAACGAATTGCCGATCTCAACCTGGCCGCGGCGAACATCGCCCGCCAGGCGGCGGACGAAGTCACGCGGCAGAGCGGCCGGCAAAGATTTGTCGCCGGCATCCTTGGCCCAACCAATCGCACTGCGTCGATGTCGCCGGATGTCAATGACCCGAGCCTGCGCAATATCACCTTCGAACAGCTCGCCGACACCTATGCTATTGCGGCGCATGCTTTGCTCGAAGGCGGTGTCGACTGCCTGATGGTGGAAACGATTTTCGATACTTTGAATGCCAAGGCGGCGATTTTTGCAATCGAGACAGTTTTCGAAGAGCGTGGCCTGCGCGTGCCGGTTTTTATATCCGGGACCATCACCGATGGTTCCGGTCGCACCCTGTCGGGCCAGACCACTACCGCTTTCTGGCATTCGATCCAGCATGCCCAGCCGCTGCTGGTCGGACTCAATTGCGCGCTCGGCGCCGAGGAGCTGAGGCCATGGCTAAAAGAGCTTTCCGCATGCGCCGATACTTTTGTCAGTGCGCATCCGAACGCCGGTTTGCCCAATGAGTTCGGTGAATACGAGCAGACGCCCGAAGAGATCGCCGGCTTGCTTGGAGAGTTTGCCCGCGAAGGCCTGCTCAACATGGTCGGTGGTTGTTGCGGGACCACACCGGACCACATTCGCCGGATCGCCGAGGCGATTGAGGGCGTACCACCGCGCGCGGTGCCGGATATTAAATCCGCATGCCGCCTCGCGGGCCTGGAACCGCTGTCGATCAACGCCGACAGCCTGTTCGCCAACATCGGCGAGCGTACCAACGTAACCGGTTCCGCGGTTTTCAGGCGGCTGATCGAAGCGGACGATTATGCCGGCGCGATCGAGGTCGCGCGTCAGCAGGTCGAAAATGGCGCGCAGATGATCGACATCAACATGGATGAGGGGATGCTCGATTCTGAAGCGGCGATGCAGCGTTTTCTCCGCCTGCTTGCCGGCGAACCGGATGTGTCGCGGGTGCCCGTGGTTATCGATTCCTCGCGTTGGTCGGTGATCGAAACAGGGCTCAAGTGCATCCAGGGCAAGGGCATCGTTAATTCGATCAGCCTCAAGGAGGGCGAAGCAGAGTTTCTGCGGCAGGCGGGCCTGGTCAGGCGCTATGGGGCCGCCGTCATCGTCATGGCGTTCGACGAGCGCGGCCAGGCCGATACCGTCGAAAAGAAACTGGCGATCTGCTGGCGTGCTTACCAGTTGCTGACCCAAGATATTGGATTTCCCGCGGAAGATATTATTTTCGATCCGAACATTTTTGCCGTCGGCACCGGAATCGAGGAGCACAACGACTACGCGAGGGCGTTTATCGAGGCGACCCGGCAGATCAAGGAGAGCATGCCCGGCACGCTGATTTCGGGTGGCGTGAGCAATGTGTCGTTTTCCTTTCGCGGGAACAACCCGGTGCGCGAAGCGATGCACTCGGTGTTTCTTTATCACGCGATCAAGGCCGGCATGGACATGGGTATCGTCAATGCCGGGTTGATGGCGATCTACGAGGACATACCACGGGAATTGCGGGATACGGTCGAGGATTTGATTTTGAACCGCAGCGATGGCGCCACCGAGCGCTTGCTGGAAATGGCCGAAAGCTTTCGTGACAACGGCAACGCCAAATCCGCGATCAAGACGCGCGATATGAGCTGGCGTGACCGGCCGGTCGAAAAACGTCTCGAACACGCGCTGGTCAACGGTATCGACCAGTTTATCGAGGAAGACACCGAGGAAGCCCGTTTGCAGGCGGCGCGGCCACTGGATGTAATCGAAGGTCCGCTGATGGACGGCATGAACGTCGTGGGCGACCTGTTTGGTTCCGGGAAAATGTTTTTGCCGCAGGTCGTCAAGTCGGCGCGGGTCATGAAAAAGTCGGTTGCGCACCTGATGCCCTACATGGACAAGGGAAAGACAGGCGGCAGCAAGAAAAGCAAGATTGTCATGGCCACGGTCAAGGGCGATGTGCATGACATCGGCAAAAATATCGTTGCCGTGGTCCTGCAATGCAATAACTTCGAGGTCATCGATCTCGGCGTCATGGTGCCGGGCGAAAAAATCCTGCAGACCGCCAGGGAAGAAGGCGCCGACCTGATCGGACTGTCGGGTCTGATTACGCCGTCGCTGGACGAAATGGTCAACGTGGCGGCGGAGATGCAGCGCCAGAAAATGGACACGCCGTTACTGATTGGCGGTGCGACCACCTCGCCGGTACACACGGCCGTCAAGATAGATCCCGGCTATGACGGAGCGGTGGTTTACGTCAAGGACGCATCGCGCTCGGTCGGTGTGGCGCGGGCGCTGGCTTCGGCGGAGACCCGGGCTGATTTTTCCGCGAAGGCCAAGGCCGATTGCGCGGCACGGCGCAAGCGTCACCAGGGAAAAACCAGGAAAGCGCCGCGGCTGACCCTGGAGCAGGCCCGCGAGAAACGTCTGCTGACCGATTGGCAGCAGTACACGCCGGCCAGGCCCCAAAAGCTGGGCGTGACGGCGCTGGACGATTATCCGCTGGCCGAACTGGTGGATGTGATCGACTGGATGCCGTTTTTCAATGCCTGGGAGTTTCACGGGCGTTTCCCGGAGATTCTCGATCATCCGCGCTTCGGTGAAGCGGCTAGCAGTCTCTACAAGGATGCCCGCGACATGCTCGAGCGTCTGGTCAGCGAGCAGTGGTTGCAGGCCAGGGCGGTGTACGGGTTTTTCCCGGCCAATTCGGCCGATCATGACGATGTCGTGATCTATGCCGATGACAAGCGAAAAAAAATTATCGACAGAGTACATTTTCTGCGCCAGCAGAAAACAAAGCCACGGGGAGCAAGCCAGGACTGCCTGGCAGATTTTATCGCGCCGGCCGGCAGCGGGGTCAGCGATTACCTGGGCCTGTTCGCGGTTACCGCCGGCCATGGCATCGGGGATCGCGTCGCAGCCTACCAAAAAGCCAACGACGATTATTCGGCGATCATCCTCAAGGCTTTGGCCGATCGGTTGGCTGAAGCCTTTGCCGAGCGGTTGCACCAGCGGGTGCGCACCGAATTCTGGGCGTATTCCAAAGACGAGCAATTCAGCAATGAGGAATTGATCCGTGAATCCTATACCGGCATTCGCCCGGCGCCGGGTTACCCGGCCTGCCCCGACCATTCGGAAAAAGAAATCCTGTGGCGGCTTGGCGGTGTAGAAGAACACACCGGGATCAGTCTGACCGAGGGCTGGGCGATGTGGCCTGCGGCCTCGGTCAGCGGGTTTTATTTTTCACACCCGCGCAGCCGGTATTTCGCGGTCGGCCAGATCGATCGCGACCAGGTCGCAGACTATGCGCGCAGAAAGGGCGTCAGCCTCGAACAAGCCGAGCAATGGCTGCAACCATTGCTCGGCTATTCCACTTCTACCCGGACCGCAGATTCGATGGTCACGGGTTCGACCGGCACGTCCTGATGCATGCCGACACTGCCGGTCTTGACGCCCGCGATCGCGTCAACAATGTCCATGCCTTCGATCACCGTTGCGAAAACCGCATAGCCAAAATCACCAGCGCTGTGATCCAGGAACGCGTTGTCGGACACGTTGAGAAAAAACTGCGAGGTCGCGCTGTTGGCATCCTGGGTCCTCGCCATGGACAAAGTACCGCGCTTGTTTTTCAGGCCGTTGTCGGCTTCGTTGACGATCGGCGCCTTGGTCTGTTTCTGATTCATATGGATATCGAAGCCGCCGCCCTGAATCATGAAACCGGGGATGACCCGGTGGAAAATCGTGCCGTTGAAAAAACCGGCATCGACATAGTCGTAAAAGTTTTTCACGCTCACCGGTGCTTTGCTGGCGTGCATTTCGATTTTGATATCGCCCATCGAGGTCGAAAACACAATCATTGGTCTCGTCCTTGTGGTTCATTTGATTCTGCTGGTAAGGTACTTCGTGTCTGATCATCGACATCGGCGAGGGTGTTCTTGCCATCAATGAGTACGCGCACGATATTTTCTTCCGGCATGGCGCTGGTGATCCCGCTCTCGGGGTCGTATAAAAACAGATACTTGTTGGTCGAACCCAGCAAGATGCCTTGGATGACGACTTCATTGCCGGCCTGGTTTTCGCCACCGTTATCCGGAACGGGTTCCGTCAATTGCACACGAATGACCTGACCTTTACCCGCTTTGATCTCGTTTGCTTTCCAATCGCCATAAATCGAAATAAACAAGTAACTGTAGAGCACGAATATAAATACCCGGGCGATCGGGTGACGACCCAGCTTTTGGCTTTTGACGTAAGTTTTGGCAAATTTGCTTTTTGGCGATTTGATATTCCAATAACGGGTTTCATGCATGGCTAGCCAGTCTATTAGCCAGGTGACCAGCAAAGCTGACCCTGCCATAACAAAGGTCATCGGTTCACGCAACGCCGCCAGTAGAAAATCGCTGACCTCGGTGAAATTGAAGATATTGACATTGAATTCGCTAAATAATGACCAGCTGAACATAAGGCCGATCAGTGAGATCGCCAGGTAAATCAGGGTAACGCCGAGGCCGGGATTCTGCTGCAACAGCAAGCCGATGCCGGATTGCTGTCCGGATTCGTGAATGGTATTGCTCACTTCAGTCATTGTCGGTGTCCCGGTTTGTCCTGAGCCTGGCAGAAACCACCCGCGGTATTCCCGCAAGGTCCTGATGGCCGCATACTTTGGCAAAGCCAGCGGCAATGAGCAATTCCATAACGGATTTTTGCTGATCGAATCCATGTTCCAGCAGTAGCCAGCCGGGCTTGTTCAGGTGACCAGGCGCACCGTCTACGATTTCGCGAATCGCGTTCAGCCCGTCTTTGCCGCCGACCAGCGCCAGCGCAGGCTCATGCGGAAGATCGCCTTGCTCAAGATGGGGATCGCCATCGGCGACATAGGGTGGATTGCTGACGATCAGGTCGAATTTGCGCTCCGCAACCGCCTGGTACCAGCTACCTTGCGCCCATTCGATATTTTCCACCGCCAGCCGATCCTGGTTTTCCCTGGCGACGCGCAGCGCATCTTCGCAGACATCGCTGCCGGTCACCCGGCAATGGCTGCGTTCGCCGGCGATTGCCAGGGCAATGGCGCCGCAGCCCGTTCCCAGGTCCAGGACCTCAAGTTCGTCGCCAGGCGGCAGCAGAATCAGTGCTTGCTCGACCAGCGACTCGGTCTCCGGGCGGGGAACCAGGGTTGCCGGTGTAACCTTGAGCGGCAGGGACCAGAATTCACGACAGCCGGTGAGATAGGCGACCGGCTCACCGTTGCACCGCCGCCCAAGCATGTTTCGGAAAACGCCGTATTGTTCCAGGGTCAACAAGCGTTCCGGGTGTGCCAGCAACTGGCTGCGGCTGACACCCGCCGCGTGGCCCAGCAGGATTTCCGCGTCGCGCCCGGCCTCCATTTGTCCCGACAAATCATCGCGCGCAGCCGCCAGCGCGACTGCAAAAGATATCTCGACAGGATCTGTCTCCGGCATGCGCCTATCTTACGGCATGGCATACAATAGCGGTTCCCCGGAAAATGGATTTCTGATGAAGGTTTTTGAAAGCGCGCTCGATATGATTGGTGAAACGCCGATGCTGCATATCACGCAGATCGACACGGGCCCCTGCGAGCTATTTTTGAAACTGGAGATGATGAACCCGGCCGGCTCGATCAAGGACCGCATCGGCATGTCGATGATCGAAGAGGCCGAAAAGCGCGGCGATATCAAACCGGGCGACACGATAGTCGAAGCCACCGCCGGCAATACCGGTCTCGGACTGGCGCTGGTGGCGGCGCGCAGAGGCTATAAGCTGGTGCTGGTGTTGCCCGATAAAATGAGCCAGGAGAAAATATTCAACCTGCGCGCGATGGGGGCGGAAGTCGTGCTGACCCGGTCCGATGTCGCGCGCGGGCATGCGGAGTACTACCAGGATCTCGGCCGTTCCATTGCCAGGGAACGCGGCGCCTACTTTATCAACCAGTTCGGCAATCCTGACAATCCACTGGCCCACGAGACCACGACCGGCCCTGAAATCTGGCAGCAGATGGGCGGACGGCTCGATGCCGTGGTGGTCGGCGTCGGCAGCAGCGGAACGATCGCCGGGCTTAGCGAGTTTTTCAAAAACACCGCGCCGGAGGTGGCAATGGTGCTGGCCGATCCGCAGGGGTCGGTGCTGGCCGATTACGTCAGAACCGGCGAGCTCGGCAAGGCCGGCAACTGGCTGGTCGAAGGCATCGGCGAAGATTTCATCCCGGAAATTTGCGACTTGTCGCTGGTCGAAAAGGCTTACTGCATCAGCGATGCCGAATCCTTCGATACGGCGCGCAACTTGCTGCGGAAGGAAGGAATACTGGCGGGGTCTTCGACCGGAACCCTGCTGGCGGCCGCGCTGAAATACTGCCGTGAGCAGAGCGAACCCAAACGCGTGGTCACCTTGGCGGCGGATACAGGGAACAAATACCTGTCCAAGCTGTACAACGAGTTCTGGATGGAAGACAACGGTTTTATCCAGCGCCCGGTTACCGGCGATCTGCGCGATTTGATCGGCAGATTGCACGAGGACCGGGCGACAATCACGGTCGGGCCTGGCGATATACTCACCACGGCGCATAACCGTCTGCGCAACGCCGGTTTCTCGCAGCTTCCGGTCATGGATGGCGGCCGGCTGGTCGGCGTGTTGACCGAGTATGACATTATCGCCTACTCATTCGGCCAGCCGGAGCGCTTGACGGACCCGGTGGAAAAAGCGATGAAAACGGCATTCGTCCAGGTAGAAAAGGAAACCGCGGTCAACAGCCTGGTTGCCATCCTCCACGGACAGCCATACGCAGCGGTTGTGGACGGTGAGAAATTCCTCGGCCTGATTACCCGGGCCGATGTGTTGAACCACCTGAGAAAACAGATCGGCACGACTACTGACACGCGTACAAGGAAACACGAATGAGCAAAGACCGTATGAAACTCGGATTCAACAGCCTGACCATCCATGGCGGGCAACGACCGGATCCGACGACCGGAGCGATCATGCCGCCGATCTACGCGACCTCGACCTATGTGCAGGAAAGCCCCGGCGTGCATCAAGGTTTTGAGTATTCCCGTTCGCACAACCCGACGCGGCAGGCTTTCGAGCGTTGCGTGGCAGCGCTGGAAAACGGCTCCTACGGTTTTGCCTGTGCCTCGGGCATGGCGGCCAGCGGGCTGATTCTCGAGTTGCTCGATAGCGGAGATCATGTCATCGCCATGGACGACATGTATGGCGGCACCATCCGCATGTTCGACCAGGTCCGCAGTCGTTCGGCCGGCCTGAAGTTCAGCTTCACGGATCTTTCTGCTGCCGGGGAGCTGGAAAAAGCCTTGCGCGACGATACGCGGATGATCTGGATAGAAAGCCCGACCAATCCGACGCTGAAGCTGGTGGATATCGCGCAAGTGGTCAGGATTGTCGCGGACCGGGACATCCTGGTTGTCGTGGACAACACCTTTGCCAGCCCCTGGGCGCAACGGCCGCTGGAACTGGGGGCCGATATCGTCGTGCACTCGGTAACCAAGTACCTGAACGGTCATTCGGACATGGTCGGTGGGGTTATCGTCGTTGCGGACGAGGAATTGAACGAGAAAATCTGGTTCCTGTCGAACGCAGTCGGTCCGATCGCGGGGCCGTTCGACAGTTTCCTGGCGCTGCGCGGGCTGAAGACTCTGGCCATCCGGATGGAGCGATCGAGCGAAAATGCGATGCAGATCGCGAAATACCTGGAAACCCACGACCAGGTTGAATCCGTCGTTTATCCGGGTCTGGCCAGCCACCCGCAGCACGCACTGGCGAAAAAACAAATGACCGGTTTCGGCGGTATCGTTACGTTTTTCATCAAGGGTGGTCTCGATGCTTCACGCAGCTTTCTCGAACGCTGCCGGCTGTTCGCGCTGGCCGAAAGCCTCGGCGGCGTTGAAAGCCTGGTCGATCACCCGGCGATCATGACCCACGCCTCGGTCCCCGCGAAGATGCGCGCCGAGCTGGGGATCAGCGACAGCCTGATCCGGTTGTCGGTTGGCATTGAGGACGTCGATGACCTGATCGCGGATCTGGAGCAGGCGTTTCGCTAGCTGCTTATTCTGTCGCCATCGAGGCCAGCTGATCCGCCTGGTATTCCTGCGACAACGGCTCGATGATGGGCGCCAGGTCGCCCTTCATGATCTCATCGAGTTTGTACAGCGTTAAATTGATGCGGTGGTCGGTCACCCGTCCCTGCGGGAAATTGTAAGTCCTGATCCTTTCCGAGCGGTCGCCGCTACCCACCAGCAACCTGCGCTGGTCGGCCTGTTCGCTGTGCTGCTTTTCCTGCTCGTCGCTCAGCAAACGCGAGCGCAGCAGTGACATCGCGCGGGCCTTGTTCTTGTGCTGCGATCGTTCGTCCTGGCATTCGACGACGATGCCGGTGGGCTGGTGGGTAATGCGCACGGCTGAATCGGTCTTGTTGACGTGCTGGCCGCCGGCGCCGGAAGCCCGGTAGGTATCGATCCGCAGATCTGCGTTGTTGATTTCGATTTCCTCGATTTCATCCAGTTCGGGCAGTACGGCGACGGTGCAGGCGGAAGTATGAATTCGTCCCTGCGACTCGGTTTTCGGCACCCGCTGAACGCGATGCGCGCCCGACTCGAACTTGAGTTTTGCAAACACGTCGCGGCCGACGACTCTGCTAATGATTTCCTTGTAACCCCCATGTTCGCCTTCGTGCTCGCTGAGTATCTCCACCTGCCATTTTTTTTGCTCGGCAAACCGGCTGTACATGCGAAACAAGTCGCCGGCAAATATTGCCGCTTCGTCGCCACCGGTACCGGCACGAATCTCGAGGAACACATTGCTGCCATCGTGCGGGTCTCTTGGAATCAGCAGCCGGGCCAGCGAGGCTTCCAGTTCCTCTCGCCGGCTCTGGGCCTTTTCCCGCTCGTCCTGGCCAAGCTGCCTGATTTCCGGGTCGCTGTCCCCGGTCATTTCTTCGGCGGCCTGGAGATCGCGGATGGTGCTTTCGTACTCCCGATACCGTTCGGCGAGCGGCTGCAGACGGGCATACTCCTTTGACAGTTCGCGGAATTTGGGCTGGTCGGCGATCACGCCGGCATCGGACAGCAGGTGTCCCACTTCCTCGAAGTGCTCCACCATGCCGACCAGTTTGTTTTCCAGGGATTCATTCATGAGTCGCCATCGTCCTTATCGTCCAGCGCAAACAGTTTTTTTGCTGCCTGGACCAGTTCCATGTCGCCTTCCTCACCTGCCTGACGCAGGCGGGAACTGGGCTGATGAAGGAACTTGTTGGTCAGTTGTCTTGCCAGATGATTGAGAACCGTAGCGGGGTCTTCGCCGGACGCAAGATCGCGCCGTGCGCCATCGAGCACGCGGTCGGCATCGGCCTGGGCAAGCGCACGCAGGCGGCGAATCGTCGGCACGGCATCGAGTTCGCGCATGGCCATCGCGAAACCGGCGGTTTCCGCCTGGATGATCTGGCGGGCTTGTTGCGCGGCCTGCTCCCGGTTTTGCAGGTTTTCCTGGATGACCTCGCCGAGGTCGTCCACGGTATAAAGATAAACATTCAACAGGTCGGCGACGGCAGGGTCTACATCACGAGGTATGGCGATATCGACAATAAACATCGGCTGGTGGCGGCGCTTGGCGAGGGCTCCCGCGACGGCCTCGGCAGACAACAGCGGCACCGGGCTCGACGTGGAACTGATAATGATATCGGCTTCCGCCAGGTGAGCGGGAATCTCGCCCAGCGAAATGGCATAGGCGTCAAAGCGCCGGGCGAGTTCGCGCGCCCGGCTGACGCGGCGATTGGCGATCACCATGCGGCCCAGATCGTTGCTGTGCAGATGCCGGGCGGCCAGTTCGATAGTTTCTCCGGCGCCGATCAGCAGCGCGGTACGCTCGTTCAGACGGGAGAAAATCTGGCGGGCCAGCGATACCGCGGCGTAAGCGACCGATATCGGGCTGGAGCCGATCTCGGTGCCTGTACGCACCTGCTTGGCGACCGTAAAGGCGCGCCGGAAAAGCCTGCCCAACAAGGGCCC